>DXBL01000195.1 GCA_019116555.1 Candidatus Pseudomonas excrementavium | reverse complement strand
GAGGATGGTGTGGCGGCCTGCGGGCGGTTGCGCCGGCAGGGCATGGAGGTCTGGACGCAGAGTGCGGCCAGTGCGGCCTGCGCGACCATGCCCGAGGCCGTGCGAACAGCCGGCTTCAGTACGCGTGAGGGCACGCCGGATGAATTGGCCGCTGCCCTGCAGCAATGGCTTGAACAGGAACGTGCGGCGGATGCCTGAGGCGCGGCGCACAGCAAGAGGAATGACGCGATGTCGGATGCACTGGAAAGCTTGAATGGCCTGATCGTCCCGCTGGCGGGGCAGCCGCTGCTGCTGCCCAACGTGGCGGTGGCGGAGCTGGTCGGTTATCGCCTGAGTCAGCCGGCGAACGAAGGCCCGGCCTGGTTCCTCGGCTGGATTCTGTGGCGCGACCAGCGGGTACCGCTGATCGATCCCGAGATCATGCTCGGCCAGGCCGCCGCGGAGCCGCCGCAAGCGCCGCGCAGCCTGGTGCTCAACGCGGTGGGTGGGCGTGCCGGCTCGAATTTCATTGCCATGCGGGTACGGGGCATTCCGCGTTCAAAGAAGGTGTTGCGTGGGGAGATCGAAGCGGCAGGCGACGCCAGCGAGTTCATCAGCCAGCCGGTACGCCTGGCCGACGAAGCGGACACCCTGCTGATTCCCGATCTGGCGGCTATCGAACAGGCATTGGCGCAGGCGGATATATAGCCAGCTGAGTAGCGAATGACATCGTGGGGTAGCCTGCCCCTGGGCGAGGTCTGCTGCGGTGATCCGCCATGGCTGTCTGCTGCATGTGTAGCAAAGCCTCTGTCGCCAGGGATGGCGACAGGGAGCCTACAGGGGTGAGGCAAGCGTTTGCGAAGCACCGCTTTGCGCGCAGCCGAACGCCCGGAAATCCATGATTGACGGGCCGGTCCCGCTTGCGGGGATTCACGGCGTCTTTGCGGAACATGCAGCAGACAGGCATGCTGCACTGACAAAGTTGCCCGCTGCACTCAGGCCATCTGCACCGGAAACACCAACCGCGCTTCGGTACCCCCACCAGCGCGATTGAGCAGCTGCACACTGATGCCATGGCTGTCGGCGATGCGCTTGACGATCGCCAGTCCCAGGCCGGTGCCCTTGGTGGAGCGGGCGCGGTCGCCGCGAATGAACGGGGTAAAGAGGTCTTCCCCTTCGCTCTGGTCGATGCCCGGGCCGCGGTCGAGAACGCTGACCACCACGCAGGGCTGGATGGCGCTGCGCTCCAGATAGCTGCAGATTTCCACGCCGGTGCCGCCATGATTCAGCGCGTTCTCCACCAGATTGGTCAGCAGCCGCTTGATCGACAGCCGCCGCAGCGCCAGCTCCGGGGTCGGCTCCAGCCATAGACGTACCAGGTCCTCATTGGCATTGACCGGCGCTACCACTTCGCGAATCAGCTCGTTCAGATCGCAGGGCTCGATGGGTTCGGCGCTGCCGTCGCGGATATAGGCCATGAACTGGTCGAGAATCGCATCCATGTCCTCGATATCGCGGATCATGCCCTCGGTCAGTTCGGGCTCGACGCCGGACATCAGCTCGGTGGACAGGCGCATGCGGGTCAGCGGTGTGCGCAGGTCATGGGATACACCAGCCAGCAGCAATGCCCGGTCATTGTTGGCCTGCTCGACATCCTGGGCCATCTGGTTGAAGGCCCGGTACACTTCGGCGATCTCCGCCGGGCCGCTGGTGTCCAGCAGCCGTATGCTGTGGCCCTGGCCGATGCGCTGGGCAGCGCGCTCCAGTACTTTCAGCGGCCGGTTGAGCTGGCGCACGAAAATCCAGGCGGCACCGGTAGAGAGCATACCGATCAGGCTCAGCCAGCTGACCACCAGCCAGATCCGGTGGCCGCGCAGGGGGTGGGCGTAGAGCGGTACCTTCAGCCATTGATCGCCATAGCTCGGCTGATGGACCCAGATGGCCGGCTGATCCACGGTTTGGACGCGGATCTCGGTACGGTCACCCAGCTCATTACGCAGTTGATTGGTGAACACCCCGGAATAGGGCCAGTGGATCTCCCCGGCTGGCACCAGGCTTTCGTGTACCAGCTCCATGCCGGAAATATCCTTGAGGTCGGCCCGGGCTTCCGGGCCGCTGGCCCAGTAGGCCTGCACCAGCATGGCGGTGCCGTGACTGTACTGGCGGTCGACCAGCAGATCCTCGTTGCTCATCAGGTAGAGCAGGGTGAGGATCTTGGAGAACAGGGTGACCAGCAGTACCAGCAGCAGGGTGCGGGCAAAGAAGCTGCGGGGCAGCAGTGGGTGCCAGCCGGGGCCGCCCTTCACTGTTGCTGGCCGTCCGGCACGAAGACGTAGCCAACCCCCCAGACAGTCTGGATATAGCGCGGCTTGGAGGGATCCGGTTCGAGCAGCCGGCGCAGGCGGGAGATCTGCACATCGATGGAGCGCTCCAGCGCGTCCCATTCACGGCCGCGGGCCAGTTGCATGAGCTTGTCGCGGGTCAGCGGTACCCGGGGGTGATGCACCAGGGCCTTGAGGACCGAGAACTCGCCGGAGGTGAGCATGTGCACTTCGTCGCCGCGCTTGAGTTCGCGGGTGGCCAGGCTGAGCACGAAATCGCCGAAGGTGACCTCGTTGTCATCGGCCGAGGGCGCACCGGGAATCTGCGGCGCCTGGCGGCGCAGCACCGCCTTGATCCGGGCGACCAGCTCGCGGGGATTGAAGGGCTTGGGCAGATAGTCGTCGGCGCCCATCTCCAGACCCTGGATGCGGCTGGTTTCATCGCCCTTGGCGGTGAGCATGATGATCGGCGTGGTGGTGCCGCGTTCACGCAGGCGGGCGCAGGCCTTGAGGCCATCCTCGCCGGGTAGCATCAGGTCCAGCACGATCAGCGAAAACAGTTCGCGGTCGAGCAGGCGATCCATCTGGGTGGTGTTTTCCACCGCGCGGGCGCGATAGCCCTGCTCGCTGAGAAAGCGTTCCAGCAGCCGACGCAGACGCGCGTCGTCATCCACGATCAGTATTTTTTCGCCTTCATTGCTCATAGGGCCACCACCTTTTTCGAAGAGCTGTATTGTCGCTGATGCCAGTCGCCGCGGGAGCTGGCCATTGTTACAAGAGGTTTCCCTCGGCGCGCTGGCCTAACCGATGGCAATCGTCTGGGGACGGGGCTGCATCCCGCGGCGGCGACTCGGTTATACTGCCGCGTCTGAAATGATCGATGTGGATATCTAGCCATGGACAGTATTGCCTCGCGTATCGCTACCGAACTGGCGGTGCGCCCCGAACAGGTGACCGCCACCGTGGGCCTGCTCGACGAGGGCGCCAGCGTGCCCTTTATCTCCCGCTACCGGAAGGAAGTCACCGGCAGCCTGGATGATACCCAGTTGCGCTACCTCGAGGAACGGCTGCGCTATCTGCGCGAACTGGAGGAGCGTCGTCAGAGCATTCTGGCAAGCATCGGCGAACAGGGCAAACTGACCCCCGAGCTGGAGCGTGACATCCGCCAGGCCGAGACCAAGACCGGCCTCGAAGATCTGTATCTGCCCTACAAACCCAAGCGCCGTACCAAGGGCCAGATCGCCCTGGAAGCCGGCCTCGGTCCGCTGGCCGAGCAGCTGTATGCCGACCCGCAGCTGAATCCCGAACAACTGGCCGCCGATTTTATCGACGCCGACAAGGGTGTGGCCGATACCAAGGCTGCGCTGGATGGCGCCAAGTACATCCTCATGGAGCGTTTCAGCGAAGACGCCCGCCTGCTCGAACGCCTGCGCCAGGCTCTGCGCCAGGATGGCCGGGTGGTCTCCCGGCTGGTAGCCGGCAAGGAGCAGGAAGGCGCCAAGTTCCGCGATTACTTCGAATACGATGAGCCGCTGCGCAATGTGCCCTCGCACCGGGCGCTGGCGATTCTGCGCGGGCGCAACGAGGGCGTTCTGAACATCGCCCTGCAGTTGGGCGATCCGGAGGCACCGGCCACCGCCAGCCATCCCTGCGAGGGCATGATCGCCGAGGCGACGCACATCAGTGACCAGGGCCGCCCGGCGGACCGCTGGCTGAACGAGGTGGTGCGCTGGACCTGGCGGGTCAAGCTGTCCGGGCATCTGGAAACCGAACTGCTCGGCGAGCTGCGCGAGGCGGCGGAAGATGAAGCCATCCGCGTGTTCGCCAGCAATCTTAAGGATCTGCTGCTGTCGGCCCCGGCCGGGCCGCGGGTCACCCTGGCGATGGACCCGGGCCTGCGCACCGGGGTCAAACTGGCGGTGATCGATGCCACTGGCAAGCTGGTCGATACCGCGACCATCTTCCCCCATGCGCCGCGCAACCAGTGGGATCAGTCGCTGGCCGTGCTGGCGACGCTGTGCCGCAAGCACCAGGTCAACCTGGTCGCCATCGGCAACGGTACCGCCTCGCGGGAAAGCGACAAACTGGCCGGCGATCTGCTCAAGCAGTGCCCGGAACTGAAAATGCAGAAGATCACCGTCTCCGAAGCCGGGGCCTCGGTGTATTCGGCCTCGGAACTGGCGGCGAAGGAATTCCCCGATCTGGATGTGACCTACCGTGGTGCCGTGTCCATCGGCCGCCGTTTGCAGGACCCGCTGGCGGAGCTGGTGAAGATCGAGCCCAAGGCCATCGGTGTCGGCCAGTACCAGCATGACGTGTCCCAGGTGAAACTGGCACGCAGCCTGGATGCGGTGGTCGAGGACTGTGTGAACGCCGTCGGCGTCGACCTCAATACCGCCTCGGCACCGCTGCTGACCCGCGTCTCCGGGCTGAACCCGACCATCGCCCAGAATATTGTCGATTACCGGGACCAGAATGGGGCCTTCAGCAGCCGCAAGGAGCTGCTCAAGGTCAGTCGGTTGGGCGCCAAGACCTTCGAACAGGCCGCCGGCTTCCTGCGCGTCATGAATGGCGACAACCCGCTGGACGCCTCGGCGGTGCATCCGGAAGCCTACCCGCTGGTGCAGCGCATTGCCGAGCAGACCGGCCGCGATATTCGTAGCCTGATCGGCGATTCCAGCTTCCTGCGCAAGCTGGAGCCGGCGCGCTTCACCGATGAACACTTCGGTATCCCGACCATCACTGACATCCTCAGCGAGCTGGACAAGCCGGGGCGTGACCCGCGCCCCGAGTTCAAGGCGGCGGCTTTCCAGGAAGGGGTAGAGAAGATCAGCGACCTGACCCCCGGCATGGTGCTGGAGGGGGTGGTCAGCAACGTGGCCAACTTCGGCGCCTTCGTCGATATCGGTGTGCATCAGGATGGCCTGGTGCATATCTCCATGCTCGCCGACAGCTTCGTCAAGGACCCGCGCGACGTGGTCAAGGCTGGCGATATCGTCAAGGTCAAGGTGCTGGAAGTGGACATTCCGCGTCAGCGCATCAGCCTGACCATGCGCATGGGCGACCAGCCTGGCGCGGCGACCAGCGCCCGTGCCGGCGCCCCGGCGGGCGAGCGCAATCGCCCGCGCCAGCCACGGGCAGACAAGAACCGTGCTGGCTCCCCGCAACCGGCCGGTGGTACCTTTGCCAACCTGTTTGCCAATGCCAAGAACCTGAAGAAGCGATAATCATGAGCCAACACCCGAAGCTGAGCGACATCCAGGACAACCGCATGAGCCCCTTCACCGAGACGCTGGGCCTGGAGCTGGTCAGTCTGGATCAGGACGGTTGCACCATGCGCCTGGAGATCAGCCCGCAGCATTTCAACACCACTGCGCGGGTCCATGGCGGCGTCATCTTCAGCCTGCTGGATTCGGCCATGGGTGCGGCCGTCTACGCTCGGCTGGACGCCCATGAAGCAACCGCTACCATTGAATGCAAGATCAACTACACCCGCGCGGTCACCGGCGGGGTACTGGAGTGCCGGGCCAAGGTGATGCATGCCGGCACGCGGACCATGGTGGTCGATGGCGAGGTATGGCAGGACGGCGCGCTGGCCGCCAAGTGCCTGGGTACCTTCGCGCGCATCTGAACCCGGATCCGGCCGCTGATAGCCGCCGCCGATCGTTTTCACCGTTTGAGGAGTGACGCGCTTGTCACCACTGTTGAAGCAACGTCTCGACCTGCTGGCACAGCCGGCGCTGCAGAGCAGCCTCGCTGCCTGCAGGCATGGCATCGAGAAGGAGAGCCTGCGTATCGACGCCGGCGGGATTCTGTCACAGCAACCCCATCCCGCCGGGCTGGGATCGGCGCTGACGCACCCGACCATCACCACGGACTACTCCGAGGCGCTGATCGAGCTGATCACGCCGGTGAGCCGGGATATCGACGGGTTGTTCCAGCATCTCGATGACATCCATCGCTTTACCTACGCTGAGCTGGGCGAGGAACGGCTGTGGACCGAATCCATGCCCTGCGTGTTGCCCGCGCGGGATGAAGACATTCCCATCGCCTGGTACGGCAGCTCCAATGTCGGCATGCTCAAGCACGTCTACCGGCGCGGCCTGGCGGTGCGCTATGGCAAGCCGATGCAATGTATCGCCGGTATTCACTACAACTTCTCGCTGGCCCCCGAGTTGTGGGCAGCGCTGCGCCAGCAGGACCACGACGCGCGCAGCGAGCAGGATTATCAGTCCGAGCGTTATGTGTCGCTGATCCGCAACTTCCGCCGTTACGCCTGGCTGCTGATGTATCTGTTCGGCGCATCGCCGGCCCTGTGTGCGACTTTTCTGCAGGGGCGCGATCACCAACTGCAGCCACTGGGCGAGAAAAGCCTGTATCTGCCCTACGCCACCAGTCTGCGCATGAGCGACCTGGGCTACAACAACGATGCCCAGGCGGACCTGAGCGTCTGCTACAACAGCCTGGACAGCTACATCGCCAGCATGCAGAAGGCGATCAGCCTGCCCTATGCACCCTACGCGGCGCTGGGCACCCACGACGCCGATGGCCAGTGGCAGCAGCTCAATACCAACCTGCTGCAGATCGAGAACGAGTTCTACAGCTCGATCCGGCCCAAGCGCGTGGCGCGCAGCGGCGAGAAACCGGTGCACGCGCTGGCCGCCCGGGGCGTGGAATATGTCGAAGTGCGCTGCATGGATATCGATCCGTTCAGCCCGCTGGGAATCGAGCCGAGCACCGCACATTTCCTCGACAGCTTCCTGCTGTTCTGCGCCCTGGCCGACAGCCCCGCGATGTCCGATGAGGAATGCCGGTCGAGCAACGATAACTTCGCATTGGTGGTTAAGCGCGGTCGCGAGCCGGGACTGCAACTGATCCGCAAGGGCCAGCCGTGCAGCCTGACCGAGTGGGGCGAGCACCTGCTGGATAATATCGCCGCCTGCGCCAGCCTGCTGGATCAGGCCGGACAGACCACCGCGCACAGCGACAGTCTGCAGCTGCAGCGTGACAAGCTGCACGACCCGGCGCTGACACCCTCGGCGCGGGTACTGGAAGCCATTGCCGAGCACGGCGACAGCTTCTTCCGCTTTGCCCTGGCGCAATCCGAGGCGCACCGCGAGCATTTCCTGGCACGGCCGCTGAGCGCCACGCAATCACAGGAATTCGCCGCCGTGGCCACCCAGTCGCTGGCAGATCAGGCGGCCATGGAGGCGGCGGATCGGGTGGATTTCGATACCTACGTGGCGCAATACCTGAGCCAGTAGCGACCGACACCTGGCTCCGGATTTTCCGTGGCTGGCAGTTGTCTTATGCAGGGTGATCAATCACCGGTATGGTGATTGACCCCACCGCAGTAGGCACAGCTAGACTGTGGAAAAATACCAATCAAGGAGCCACCATGAAAGCCGTACTGTGCAAAGCCTACGGACCTGCCAGCACGCTGTCGCTGGACGAAGCCGCCGATCCGGTCGCCAAGGACAACCAGGTTGTCATCGATGTCCACGCCGCCGGCGTCAATTTCCCCGATACCCTGATCATCGAGGGCAAGTACCAGGTCAAGCCACCGTTCCCCTTTTCGCCGGGCGGTGAGGCTGCCGGTGTGGTCTCCAGCGTGGGCAGCCAGGTTACCCATCTGAAGCCGGGCGACCGGGTCATGGGTCTGACCGGCTACGGCAGTTTTGCCGAGAAAGTAGCCGCCGCCGGCACCCACGTGCTGCCGATGCCCGATGACATGGACTTCGTTACCGCGGCCGGCTTCAGCATGACCTACGGTACCTCCATGCATGCCCTGACCCAGCGCGGCAACCTGCAGCCGGGCGAAACCCTGCTGGTGCTCGGCGCCTCCGGTGGTGTCGGCCTGGCGGCGGTGGAAATCGGTAAGGCCATGGGAGCTCGCGTCATCGCGGCCGCTTCCAGTGACGAAAAGCTGGAAATCGCCCGCCAGGCTGGCGCCGATGAGCTGATCAACTACAGCGAAGGTGAGCTCAAGGAGCAGGTCAAGGCGCTGACCGGTGGCCAGGGCGCTGACGTAATCTACGATCCGGTGGGCGGCGATCTGTTCGACCAGTCCATGCGCTGCATTAACTGGCGCGGGCGTTTGCTAGTGGTCGGCTTTGCCAGCGGCCGGATTCCCGAGTTGCCGGTCAACCTGGCCCTGCTCAAGGGCGCCGCGGTGGTCGGTGTGTTCTGGGGCGCCTTCGCCACCCGCGAACCCCAGGCCAACCTGGAGAACTTCCAGCAGCTGTTCCGCTGGTACAGCGAGGGCAAGCTCAAGCCGCTGGTATCCCAGACCTTCGAGATGGACCAGTACGAAGCAGCGCTGACCACCCTGACTACCCGTCAGGCGGTGGGCAAGATCGTGATCAAGACGCGCTGAGGCTCGGCGTTACTGTTTGAGTCGGGATGGAGCCCCGGCTTTCCGATCCCTCATCGCGGGAGGTTCCAGGGTGTTGCGCAATGCCGCCCGTTACAGCGATTGTTCCTTTCACCGTCATCCTCGGCGAAGGCCGAGGATCCATTGTTCAGTCCGGCGCTGCGGGTCGGTGGATTCTCGGCCTTCGCCGAGAATGACGGGGGTGTGGGAGCGGCGCCTCGCCGCGATAGCGCTGCAGGCCAGCTTAAAGGCTGCCGGCAAACCCCTGCTGCCGCCAGGCCTCATACACCAACACCGCAGCGCTGTTGGAGAGATTCAAGCTGCGGTTGTCCGGGTGCATGGGGATACGCAGCACCTGCTCCGGCGGTAGGGCATCGCGGATGTCGGCGGGCAGGCCGCGGCTTTCCGGACCGAACAGAAACAGATCCCCCGGCTGATAGCTGACCTCGCTGTAGCACTGCCGGCCCTTGGTGCTCAGGGCGAACACCCGGTTGGGTTGCACCTTCGCCAGACAGCTCGCCAGATCCGCATGGGTCTGCATTGGCGCGTATTCATGATAATCCAGCCCTGCTCGGCGCAGGCGCTTGTCATCCAGCTCGAAGCCCAGGGGTTCGATCAGGTGCAGCTGGCAGCCGGTATTGGCGCACAGACGGATGATATTGCCGGTATTGGGCGGGATCTCGGGTTCGAGCAGGGCGATATGAAACATGCGGCGCATTCCAGTGAAAAACGCGCCAGTGTAACCGGATTGGCTGCAGCCAGACAGAGATTGAGCCTGCGA
>DXBL01000194.1 GCA_019116555.1 Candidatus Pseudomonas excrementavium | reverse complement strand
TCACAATGGGTATCGCGCTTGACTTGATAACCTGCCGGGCATAGCGTGAGCAGCGCATTGGCCCGGTATGGACTTCATGATTTCACTTGCATTCAAGGCGCTGCTCGGCGCACTGGCGGTTCTGCTCATTGCGCTGCTGGCGCGCTCGAAGAGTTTCTATATCGCCGGACTGGTGCCGCTGTTTCCTACCTTCGCGGTCATTGCCCATTACATCATCGGCAGCGTCCGTCCGGCGGCAGATTTGCGTACTACTGCCATCTTCGGTTTATGGTCGCTGTTGCCCTACGCCATCTATCTGGCCGTGGTCGCCTGGAGCGCAGGAAAACTGCCGCTGCCCGCGACCCTGTTGCTGGCGATGCTGGCCTGGGGCGTGGCCGCAACAGTGCTGATCCTGTTGTGGGGGCGCTTTCAGCCAAGCTGAGTTCAGGTTTCCAGCAATAAGGTCACCGGCCCGTCGTTGACCAGATGCACCTGCATGTCTGCACCGAAGCGCCCGGTAGCCACCTGTGGCCATTGTTCGCGCGCCTGCCGCACCACGTAATCGAACAGCTCGGCCGCCTGCTGCGGTGGCGCGGCGGTGGAAAAGCCCGGGCGCAGCCCCTTGCGGGTGTCAGCGGCCAGGGTGAACTGGGAGACCAGCAACAATCCGCCCTGCACGTCCTGCACCGAGCAGTTCATGCGCCCCTCGGCGTCGCTGAACACCCGATAATTGAGCAGCTTGTGCAACAGCCGGTCGGCGCTGGCCCGATCATCCTGCGGCTCGACGCCCACCAGTACCAACAAGCCCTGATCGATGGCCCCGACGATCTCACCCGCCACTTCCACGCGGGCCTGGCTGACCCGCTGCAACAGTCCCTTCATGCTATTCCGCCTCCGGCGCCAGCTTCAGCAGTTGCCGGGCCATGCTCTGAGTGGCGCGCACCAGCGCATCGGCAATACCGGGCTCGGAAGCCGCGTGACCCGCATCGCGGATGATCTGCAATTCGCTACCGGGCCAGCGCTGATGCAGCGCGTGGGCATTGTCCAACGGACAGACCATGTCGTAGCGACCATGGACGATGATGCCGGGGATATGCGCGATCTTCGGCATGTCACGCAGCAACTGATCGGGGGTGAGAAAGGCATGGTTGATGAAGTAGTGGCATTCGATGCGCGCCATGGCCAGCGCCCGCCGCGCCTCGGTGAAGCGATCGACTACCTGGGCACTGGGCCGCAGCGTGGCACAGCAGCCTTCCCAGCCGGACCAGGCCCGGGCAGCATGCATCTGGCAGATCTCATCGTCCCCGGTCAGGCGCCGATAGTAGGCGGCCACCATGTCGTCGCGCTCGGCCTCCGGAATCAACGCCTGGTAGTTTTCCCAGTAGTCGGGAAAGATGCGGCTGGCGCCCTCCTGGTAGAACCAGCGGATATCCTCGTCGCGGCACAGGAAGATTCCCCGCAGAATCATGCCCAGCACCCGGTCGGGATATGCCTGGGCATAGGCCAGGGCCAGGGTCGAGCCCCAGGAACCGCCGAACAGCACCCACTTGTCGATACCCAGATGGCTGCGCAATGCTTCCAGGTCCTCGATCAGCGCCGCGGTGGTGTTGTTCTCCAGGCTGGCGTGGGGTGTGGAACGGCCGGCACCGCGCTGATCGAAGGTGATGATGCGGTAGATCGACGGATCGAAGAAACGCCGGCTCAGGTTGTCGCAACCGCCACCCGGCCCGCCATGGATGAACACCACCGGCAGCCCGTCCTCCTGACCGCTCTCGTCGACGTAGAGCACATGGGGCGCTTCGACCGCCAGATCATGACGGGCGAAGGGCTTTATCTCCGGATACAGCAATTGCATGGTTCATACTCCCGGGTTGGCGGCCAGGCCGCGTCAGGTAAGACTCAGCCGCCGAAGGGGCGGACGCCGATCAGCGCGCCGTGCAACCACATGGCAAACACCACCCAGGCGACCAGGCCGATCACAATGGCGATCAGGTCCCGACTGAAGCCGGCCGCCGGATAGCGCACACCGGCCAGACGATCACGCCGGCGCGATACCACATACAACGCCACCGCCCAGGCCAGGAAACCACCAAACAGCAGCAGGTCGGCCAGCGTGCCATTGGCGATCAGGTGGGCGATGGCCCAGAACTTGACGCCCAGCAGCATGGGATGTCCGACCCGGGCCTTGATCCGGGTGCCCGGCACATAGGTGGCTGCCAGCAGGATGAAGGCGGGAATGGTCAGCAATGCGGCCAGATGGCGAGTCCACATGGGCGATACCCAAAGCCAGGTCGGCGACAAGCGCGCCTGCCCGTAACCCCAGATGATCAGCAGCAGCCCCACCACGGCGACAACGGTATAGAGCCCCTTCCAGGCCAGCAAGCCGCGGCGGTCGATCTGCGCGACCCGCCAGTCGGCGGCGAACAGGCGAACGGAATGTATTCCGAGAAACAGCACCAAACCCAGTATCAGCGCCAGCATGTAGATCTCCTTGATTGTTATCAGTGTTCCAGACGGGCCTTGAGCGAACCCTCTGCCGAGCGCAGCAGCAAGGCACCGGTATCGTCGAAATCGAAGCCCTGCAGGGTCTGCAGGTTACGCAGCACCCGCTGCTCCTGCTCCATCAGCGATGGCGCACAGGCCTTGCGGGTGGTGGCCGGCGAACTGATGCTCAGGCCTTCACCGCTCAGCCGATATTCTCCCATGAAGTTATTGCAGGAGGCACGGCCATTCACCTGGCCGTTTCGCCAGAAGTTCAGGGTTACGCGGGAGCGGTCGATGATGCCGCCGCCGTTGATGTCCTCCACCACCCATTCGCCACCCTGCAGCAGCCGCGCCGGATCGCCGCCACAACCGCGCAATGTCGTTCCGTCCACCTGCACATTGACCTGCTGCGGATAGGGCATACCGCTCATGCTGTCGCGACATAACTGGTCGGTGGCCTGCAACCGGATCGGCGGGGCGGTATTGGTCACCACCTCACCGGCGGTTTCGCCCAGCATATAGGGTTGGGCAGGCGACTCACCTTCATTGAGCCGGTTCAGGGTCAGCTGGCCGCCATCCAGCGTCACCGACCAGAAGGGTTCGTTGCCGGCGGCACGGTAGGGTTCGATGATCGTATCGCTCGGGACGCACAGCGGGTATTCGTCACCTGCCAGTACCAGCCAGGCCTGCTCGCCCTTGAACCACAGGCTGGTCTCCGGCTCGCCTTCGGCCACATAACGCGCGCCGGACGCGCTGATGGCCCGGTTCAGAACGAACTGCTCAGCGCCGACCGTCAGCAGCAGATCATCGTCGCCCTTGGCGGAAATCGGCAGGCGCCCGCAATTCAGTTCGGCGGTGAAAGGTTCACCGGCGCCGATCCGGGGGACGCTGGTATCCGGCGTCGCGGTACTGCAACCGGCCAGCGTGGTCAGGGCCGCAGCCAGCAGGGCCGGTGACAGGGTGTTGATGTTCATGGTCAGACTCCTCAAATACGGATCGATATGGCAATACGGTATTCCGGACTCAGAACGAGGAGCCCGGCTGGGTCAGAAACTCCAGCTCCTCGTCGGTGGAGGTTCGCCCCAGCACGCGGTTGCGATGCGGGTAGCGGCCGAAGCGCTGCAGAATATCCCGGTGCTGCAGCTCGAAGTCCAGACTGCTCTCCATGCCGGGGGTGTTGAACAGCACGACCGCCCGTTCATGAATCACCAGTGACTCACTGTGCATGAACGGCATGTACATGAAACTGCGCTGTACCACCGGCAAGGCCAGATCGGCGCCGGCGGCGATGGCTTCCTGGGCCAGCACCAGCGCCATGCCGTCGTGGGCGAAGGAATCGGGATGATCGCGGTGGATATTGCGCGAGAACTGATCGAGCAGGATGATTTCGGCCAGCCGCCCCTCGGGCGTGGCACGCCATTGCCACAATTCCCCACTGGCGGCCTGGCGATGCAGTTCGCCGAAGCGTTGTTCGATCAACTGGTCCAGCTGCGCGTCCTTTTTCCACCACATCGCCGGCTTGAGCTGCTCAAACCAGAAATCGAGAATCTGCTGGTGCATGGGTCACTCCACTTGCGGCTGAGGATGACAACAGACCCCAGTGTAACCAATCTGCCAGCCCGGTGCCGGCCCGGCACAACGATCAGGCAGAGATAGCAAAGCCGGGCGCTTACTGTATAATCGCCGCTCGCAGGAGAGAGGGGCCCCGAGCCTCCGCCGAAGGCGCAAACTCCCATAATCGCTCAGGTATCCATTACTGCGAATGACAAGGACACCCGCCATTGCCCACGGCAGCGGGTGACCGCACCGCCAGCTGGAGAGAGGTTGCCAGGCAACCCAC
>DXBL01000193.1 GCA_019116555.1 Candidatus Pseudomonas excrementavium | reverse complement strand
CTGCCACGCGGGTCCCGGCGCGGTCGCAGAACAGCACCGGCAGGCAGTCGGCGGTCATGATCACACATGCGACATCGGGCTCCAGCGTCCAGCTGGCATCCGCCTCCTCCACCAGACCCGGCGCCGCTTCGACCACGTCGGTGCTGTGAGTCTGCTCCAGCCAGGCCAGGCGGCAACCCGTCAGGCGTCCCAGCTCGGCCCGGTTGGCCAGCACGCTGTTCAGATCGTCGCCGACATGGGTGCCCAGATTGAATCCCTTGTATACGCCCTGGCTGGAGCCGTCCTGGCGCGTGGTCACGCAGGTCTTGACCCACTCGGGGGCCGGCCAGTCAGCCTGCAGCCAGTGCGCTTTCATTCTTCCAGCTCGCCGTCCTGGCGCAACAGCGCCAGTAACGCCTGCATATCGGCGGGCAGCGGCGCTTCCCAGCGCATCGGCCGATTGTCGTCCGGGTGCTCCAGCTCCAGCCGCCGGGCGTGCAACGCCTGACGCGGAAATTCGCGGAGCATGGCGATCAATTCCGGTGTCGCGCCGGGCGGAATGCGCAACCGACCGCCATAGGTCTGATCGCCCACCAGCGGATAATGGATATGACTCATGTGTACGCGGATCTGGTGCGTGCGCCCCGTTTCCAGCTTGACCTTGACGTGGGTGTGGGCGCGGAAGCGGCTGATGACCCGATAATGGCTCACCGCCTCCTTGCCACCGGCGACCACCGCCATCTTCTGCCGATTATTGCCGTGACGGGCGATGGGCTGATCGACCTTGCCGCCGGCCGTCATCACGCCGACCACCACGCACTCATACTCCCGCGTGACGGTCCGGTTCTGCAGTTGGATAACCAGGTCGGTCTGCGCTTCCAGTGTCTTGGCCACGACCATCAGGCCGGTAGTGTCCTTGTCCAGACGGTGCACGATACCGGCGCGCGGCACCTTGGCCAGTTCGGGCGCATGGTGCAGCAGGGCGTTGAGCAGCGTACCATCCTGGTGCCCAGCGGCGGGATGCACCACCAGCCCAGCCGGCTTGTTGATCACCAGCAACGCGTGATCCTCGTAGACGATGTCCAGATCGATGGCTTCCGGCTGCCAGTCACCCTGCACTTCCAGCTCGGCATCCAGTTCCAGCAGTTCGTCACCATAAACGGTATCGCGCGGACGGACCTGTTTGCCGTCCACCGTCAGACTGCCGTCCTTGATCCAGCCCTGCAGCCGCGATCGGGAGTGGCTGGGGAACAATCGGGCAGCGACCTGGTCAAGGCGTTGACCACCGCACTCAGGGGTAACCTGTGCAGACAAGCGAATTCGTTCGGACATCAATGGCTCACTGGAACGCACCGGTACGCGCAATCCCTTTTGGTTTCGGCCCGGCGCTGTGGTTAAATACGGCTTCTTTGCCTGGCACATGCTGTGCCGCGCAACTGAGCTCAACTATAACAGGACGGCTGTCAGGGCAACAGCGCGGGGTCGTCCATCCGGATGTCAAACATGTCGATTAAACATCTCTTGCTGGTCGGTCTGCTGAGTCTGCTGGCGGCCTGTTCATCAAACAAGGCGACGGTTCTGGATGAATCGCTCAGCGAGTCCGAGCTCTATGTCCTGGCGCAGAAGAACCTGGATGCCAACAACTACGGGCAGGCGATCGAATCGCTGCGGGCCCTGGAGTCGCGTTATCCATTCGGGCGCTTTGCCGAACAGGCCCAGCTCGAATTGATCTACGCCTACTACCAGAACATGGAACTGGACGCCGCCAAATCAGCCGCTGACCGCTTTATCCGTCTGCATCCACAGCATCCCGATGTGGACTATGCCTACTACCTGCGCGGCATGACCTCCTTCACCCGCGACCGGGGCATCTTCGAGCGCTTCCTGCCGCTGGACATGACCCGCCGCGATCCTGGCGCTGCCCGTGATTCGTTCAACGAGTTCGCCCAGTTGGTCAGTCGCTACCCCAACAGCCGCTATGCGCCCGATGCCCGTCAGCGCATGGTGTACCTGCGCAACCTGCTGGCGGCCTATGATGCCCATGTCGGCCATTACTATCTCAAGCGCGGCGCCCATGTCGCCGCCGTCAACCGCGGTCGCTATATCGTCGAGAACTTCCAGCAGACCCCGTCCGTGGGTGATGGCCTGGCCCTGATGGTCGAAGGTTACCGCCGGCTGGCCATGGATGACCTGGCCAACAACGCCCTGTTGACGCTGCAGACCAACTACCCCGAGCACCCAAGCCTGCAGGACGGCGAGTTCCGTCATCATGTGGAGCCTGCCCAACGGGATACCGGCTGGGTCGAATCGATGACCGTGGGCCTGCTGGACAAGGTCATGACCCCGCCCTCCATGAACCGGGAAACCCAGATGGAACGGGAGATGGAACAGCAATATCAGGAGGCGCTCAACGCCCTGCCCCGGGACATCAAGACTCCCCGCCAGGAGCTGGAACAGGAGTCCAAGCGCTCCATCTGGAGCCGGCTGACTTTCGGTCTGTTCGATTGATTGAAGGATGTGACGCCGCCCTTCGGCGTCACATCGCACCGGCAGGCGTGCTCCGAGCGCACGCCTTGGCCAGCCCGCCCGCCCTGAATCCCACCCATCACCTGCTTTCGCAACCCAACACCACTACGGTATTTGTGGGAGCGGCCTTGGCCGCGAACGGATGCAGGTTAAGAAAAACTTCGCGGGCAAGCCCACCCCCACAGAAAAAGCCGCTCAACCAGGCCAGCGTTAACACCGAACCACGCACTTGTTTGGCGCATCGCCCGGGTGGGATACACTAGGGGCCATTCGCTTACCTTCATATGGAATCGCCACGATCATGGGTTTGATCAAACTGTTCATTCTGCTGGTGCTGGCCTATATCGCCTTTGTCTTCTGGCGCCAGTGGAAAGCCGCCCAGGCGGAGAGGCGCCGAGCCGGCCCGCCACCGCACCAGCCGCCTAAAATGGTCCGCTGCGCCCAATGCCAGCTGCATCTGCCAGAACATCTGGCCCTGCGTCAGGACGACAAATGGTATTGCTGCAGCGAGCATCGCGATGTGGACCAGCAACACTGATACGGCTGACTCCCAACGCCCGAAAATATTGCGAATCTACAATATCTATCGGGTGGTGCTCGGTTTTTTCCTGACGCTGCTGACCAGCTCGGCCCTGCGCGACGGCTTGATCGATCTGCAGAATGCCGATCTCTACGAAAGCGCCAGCTGGATCTACCTGATCGTCAATGTGCTGATCGCCCTGTTGCTGCACCAGGGCAAGCGCGATCTGCATCTGTTCGTATTGGCCTTCATCGATATCTTTCTGCTGGCGGTGCTGTTCTATGCGGCCGGTGGTGCCAGCAGCGGCCTGGGCAACCTGCTGATCATTCCGGTGGCCACCGGCAACATCCTGCTGCATGGCCGCATCGGCCTGTTGCTGGCGGCGCTGGCCAGCCTGGCGCTGATCTATCTGACCTTCTTCCTCAGCCTGGCGCATCCCTCGATCGGCCAGAGCTACCTGCAGGTCGGTGTGCTCGGCTGCATCTATTTCGCCGTGGCGCTGTTCGTGCAGCGCCTCAGCCGCCGCCTGCGGTTGTCGGAGAACCTCGCCCAGCAGCATGCGGCCAGCCTGGCCAGCATGGAAAAGCTCAATCAGTTGATCATCCAGCGCATGCGCACCGGCATCATGGTGGTCGACGAATCGCTGCAAGTATTGCTGGCCAACGAAGCCGCCGCGCAGCTGCTCGGCAAGCCGATCATCCGCGGCATGGCCCTGGACAGCCTGGCGCCGGAGCTGGGCCAGCGTCAGCGCCAATGGCAACTCAACCCGTCGATCCGCGCGCTGCCCTTTCGCAACCATCCCGGCGGCGCGGAGCTGATGGCGAATTTCAAGCGGCTGCCCGCCGATGAGCGGGAGTCGATCCTGGTGTTTCTCGACGACAATGCGCTGATGGCGCAGCAGGTCCAGCAGCTGAAACTGGCCTCCCTGGGCCGACTCACCGCCAGCATCGCCCACGAGATCCGCAATCCCCTGGGCGCACTCAGCCATGCTGCACAGTTGCTGATCGAGTCGGAACACATCCCCGACCAGGACCGACGCCTGACCGAGATCATCCAGCAGCACTCCAAGCGCATGAACAAGGTCATCGAAACCGTCCTGGAACTGTCCCGGCGGCGGCCGAGCGAACCCCAGCTGGTTGACCTGACGCTCTGGGTAGCGCAATTCATCCGGGACTACAAGCAGACCAGCCCGGCCACTGATAACATCGAATGCGAGCTGGAAAAGGAAGGCATCCTGACCCGCATGGACCCTAACCAGCTGAGCCAGGTGCTGAACAATCTGTGCCAGAATGCGTTTCGCTACAGTGGCGAGCCGGGCGGCGCGCGTACCATCTGGTTGAAGCTGTATGAAGACGCCGGCACCGGCCTGCCGACCCTGGAGATCATCGACCACGGACCAGGCATCGATGACCGTCACCTGAGCCAGGTATTCGAACCGTTCTACACTACCGAATCCGCCGGCACCGGTCTGGGCCTGTATATTTCCCGGGAACTGTGCGAGAGCAACCAGGCGACCCTGGAGTATGAACGGCTGGAGCCGCGCGGCAGTTGCATGCGCATCGTCTTCGCCCACCCCAGACGGCTGGTATGATCCTCTTTTGAACCGTACGAATGCATGGAGCATGACGTGAACAATCCGCTGGCACTGATCATCGATGACGAGCCCGATATTCTCGAGCTGCTCGATATGACCCTGGGGCGGATGAACATCAGTACCCGCAGCGCGACCACTCTCGGCCAGGCGCTGGAGCTGCTCAACCAGCAGCACTTCGATCTGTGCCTGACCGATATGCGCCTGCCCGACGGCGATGGCCTGAGCGTGGTGCGATACATCCAGCAGCACTGCCCGAATACCCCGGTGGCAATGATCACCGCCTACGGCAGCCTGGACACCGCCATCACCGCGCTCAAGTCCGGGGCCTTCGACTTCGTTACCAAACCGGTAGACCTGCAGCGTCTGCGCGAACTGGTCAATGGCGCCCTGCGGCTCAACCGACGCCAGGAACACCCCCTCGTCGAGGAGAGCGACGATCCGATTCAGGGCACCTCGCCGCCCATTCAACAACTGCGCCGACAGATCGCCAAGCTCGCCCGCAGCGAGGCGCCACTCTATATCAGCGGGGAATCCGGCAGCGGCAAGGAGCTGGTGGCCCGGCGCATCCATGCCCTGGGCCCCCGGGCGTGCCATCCCTTCGTGCCGGTGAACTGCGGCGCCATTCCCTCGGAGCTGATGGAAAGCGAATTCTTCGGCCACCGCAAGGGCAGTTTCACCGGCGCCGTGGCCGACAAGCCCGGCCTGTTCCAGGCCGCCAGCGGCGGCACCCTGTTCCTTGACGAAGTGGCCGACCTGCCGCTGGCCATGCAGGTCAAGCTGCTGCGGGCGATCCAGGAAAAGGCGGTGCGCCCGGTCGGCACGCAGCAGGAGCAGCCGGTGAACGTGCGGCTGCTGTGCGCCACGCACAAGGACCTGGCGGTAGAGGTAGCCGAAGGACGCTTCCGTCAGGATCTGTTCTACCGGATCAATGTCATCGAATTGTGCGTACCACCGCTGCGCGAGCGCCGCGAGGATATTGCGCCGATGGCCAAACGCATTCTGGCCCAGTTGGCTCATCGTGCCGGTGTCGACGTGCCCCATCTGGACCCGGCCTGCCTGGAGCGCCTGAGCAATTACCGTTTTCCGGGCAACGTGCGCGAGCTGGAGAATATTCTGGAGCGGGCCTTCACGCTCTGCGAAGGCGACACCATCATGGCCAGCGATATTCAACTCAATGCCAGCCCGCTGCCCGGCGATGAAGCGGCGCTGGGCCAGATCGATTCGCTGGAAGATTTTCTCGATGATATCGAGCGCAAGGCATTAACGCAGGCGCTGGAGGAAACCCGCTGGAACAAGACCGCCGCCGCCCGCCGCCTGGGCCTGACGTTCAGATCACTGCGCTATCGGCTGAAGAAACTGGGGCTGGAAGACTAGAGAACACGCGGACGGCCGCGAAGCTTTTCCAGCAGCCGCAGCCGTCCCCAGCTAGCCCGCCAGCTTCTGCATCCCGGCACCGACCGCATAGGGCGCCGGATCGATGATCGGCTGCCGCCCCAGCATCACATCCGCCAACAACTGGCAGGACGCCGGCGCCAATACCAATCCGTTACGGTAATG
>DXBL01000192.1 GCA_019116555.1 Candidatus Pseudomonas excrementavium | reverse complement strand
CATGTT
This sequence comes from Candidatus Pseudomonas excrementavium, assembly GCA_019116555.1. GTDB lineage: Bacteria > Pseudomonadota > Gammaproteobacteria > Pseudomonadales > Pseudomonadaceae > Halopseudomonas > Halopseudomonas excrementavium. The sequence goes on along the minus strand of DXBL01000192.1, from coordinate 4,008 downwards.
CGCCCCGCTGGGTCCGGCAGGTGGATGCCGATTCGGGCATACTATGCGCCCGGTTATTCTTCCAAGGGGGTAAAGATGCGTCTGGCAATACTCAGTGGTTCGGTGTTCGGCACCGCCGATTTTCTTGCGGATGAGGCAGCCGAGCGTTGCGCGGCGGCGGGGCTGCAGGTCAGTCGCATCAAACCGGCTTCGGTCGATGCGCTGCTCGATGCCGGCGCAGATGCCATTCTGGTGTGCTGTTCGACCACCGGCATGGGCGAGTTGCCCGAGACCATCATGCCGTTCTACAGCGAGATGCAGACGCGCTTCCCCTTGCTTACCGGTATTCCCTTCGGTGTTATCGGCCTGGGTGATTCGTCCTATGGCGACACCTATTGCCAGGGCGGTGAGCAGATCCGCGAATTGCTGCTGGAGCTGCAGGCGCGCGAAGCCTTGCCCATGCTGCAGCTGGATGCCAGCGAGACGGTTACGCCGGAAGAGGATGCCGAGCCCTGGCTGGATGAGTTGATCGGTCTGTTGAAAAACGCCTGACTCGCTCGTTATTTGCTTCGCCGTTATTCACTTTAACGCCGTCATTCTCGGCGAAGGCCGAGAGTCCAGTTTGGCTCCTGAGCTGCCGGTGGATCCTTCGCCTTCGCGAAGGATGACGGTGATAAGAGAGAACAAGCTCCCTTCAGGCCAGATGGTCGGTGCCGTTGGCCAAGCGGGTCAGGGCTTCTTCATCGAGAATGGTGATCTGGCTGTAGTGGATGCGAATCCAGCCCGCCTGTTCCAGTTTCTTCAATAGCTTGTTGATGCTCTGACGCGAGCTGTTGAGCATCAGCCCGAGCACTTCCTGGGACAGCTGGATCGACAGCCGTTCGTTGCCCAGCGCCACGTCACCATAATACTGCGCGTGCATCAGCAGCCGCTTGGCCAGGCGGGCGGGCAGGGGCAGCAGGGCGCTGTCTTCCATCATGTTGAAGGACTGGCGCAGCCGCCGACACAACAGGCGCATGAAGTGCGGATACAGCTCGGGGCGGCGTTCGAGCAGTTGTTGAAAGCCCGTGCGGGGAATCAGCAGCAGTTCGGTAACCCCCATGGCGTGGGCGTCGTGGGTGCGCGGCAGGCCGTCGAACAGGGAAATCTCACCGAACCAGTTGCCAGGGCTAAGTACTGTCAGAAGCGCTTCGCGACCATCGGCACCGGTATTGCTGATGCGCATGGCGCCGGTGCTGACGCCGTACAGGCCATCCGGCAGATCGCCGCGGGCATGCAGCCGCTGCCCATCCTCCAATCGACGCAGCCGCGCCATGGACACCATTTCGCTGATGCAGTCCGCCGGCAGGTCGCGGAACCAGCGATTGCGCTGCAGCAGCGCCGCGTGCCGGTCGCCGTCGCTCTGGGACACTGTAACCTGGTTGACAGTGCTGTCTGCTGTCACGTTCTAGACTCTCCTGATGAGTTACCGGCCAGGGTTGCCGCCTCTGGATAGAGGCAGTATGCCGCAATTGGCTGAAAAGTCCGCCCCCGGCAAGTCCCTACATACAAGAGGATCATTCCCATGAATGCAATGCAGTCCCTGCCCGCAACCGATGTACGAGCCCTGGTGAGCGCCGAGGAATGGCAGACCCGGGTGGACCTGGCCGCCTGCTACCGCCTGATCGCGATGCATGGCTGGGATGATGTGGTCTTTACCCACGTGTCGGCCAAGATTCCCGGTACCGAGCATTTCCTGATCAACCCCTATGGGTTGATGTTCGAGGAAATGACCGCCTCCAATCTGGTCAAGATCGACCTGCAGGGCAACAAGGTCATGGACTCGCCCTATGAAATCAACCCGGCGGGTTTCACCATTCACAGCGCGGTGCATGAGGTGCGCCATGATGCCGGTTGCGTACTGCACACCCACACCCCGGCGGGGGTTGGCGTGTCCTGCCAGAAGGATGGCATTCTGCCGATCTCCCAGCAGGCATTGTTCGTGCTGTGCAGCCTGGCCTATCACGACTACGAAGGCGTGGCGCTGAATGAAGAGGAGAAGGTACGGCTGCAGGCGGACCTGGGGAGCGCCAACAACCTGGTGCTGCGCAATCACGGCCTGCTGACCTGCGGCAGAACAGTGTCGGACGCCTTCCTGACCATGTATACCCTGCAGCGCTGCTGCGAAATCCAGGTGGCCGCGCAGGCCGGTGGCAGCGAGCTGCTGACCATCCCGCAGACCATCCTGGATGGAGCCAAGGAAAGCATGCGCAAGGTGACCCGTGGTGCCGGCAGCGGCATTGCCTGGCCGGCGCTGCTGCGCAAACTGCAGCGGGTCAATCCGGGCTTCGATGCCTGATATGGACCGGCTTGCGGGTATTGCGCTGGAAGACTGGCGGGGCCAGGCGCGAGAGCTTGAGTTCCACGGTCATCAGCTGCGCTACTGGGAAGCCGGCCAGGGCGAGCCGCTGCTGCTGATCCACGGCTTCCCCTCCGGTTCCTGGGATTGGCACTACCTATGGCAGCCACTCGCCGAGCGTTATCGGGTCATTGCCTGCGACATGCTGGGGTTCGGCTTTTCCGCCAAGCCGCGGGGGCACGCGTACAGTCTGCTGGAACAGGCCGATATCCAGGAGCATCTGTTGCACACGCTGGGCGAGTCGCGCTATCACATCCTCGCCCATGACTACGGCGACAGCGTGGCCCAGGAACTGCTGGCGCGGGATATGGAAGGGGAGCGGCGGATCGGCAGTCTGTGCTTTCTCAATGGTGGCCTGTTTCCGGAAACCCACCGGCCCGTGTTGCTGCAGAAGTTGCTGATGAGCCCCATCGGCTTTCTGATCGGTCGGCGGTTCAGCCGGGAGCGGCTGGTGGCAACCTTCGGTAAGGTATTCGGTGCCGATACCCAGCCGGACGAGCAGGAACTCGATGCCTTCTGGACCATGATCGAGACCAATAACGGCCCGGCAGTCATGCACCGGTTGATTCACTACATGGCCGAACGGCGGGTGCACCGTGAGCGCTGGGTCGGCGCCATGCAGCGCACTTCAGTACCGCTGCGGGTGATTGACGGTGCGGCCGATCCGATCTCCGGCGCGCATATGGTGGCGCGGTATCGGGAGTTGATTGCCCAACCCGACACCCTGCTGCTGGAAGGTATCGGGCATTATCCGCAGATCGAGGCGCCGGCCCAGGTACTGGCCGGCTATCTGGCCTTTCGTGACGGGCTGAACTGAGACGGGCAGCGCCGCTGCCCGCGCCTCACTTCTGCTCTTCGCGCAGGAACACCAGCTTGTCCGGGCTGGAGCTGGCCTTGTCGAAGTAATAACCCTCAAGATTGAAATCCTTCAGGCCTTCCGGATCGGTAAGTCTTTCCTTGATCACATAACGCGCCATCAGGCCGCGGGCCTTCTTGGCATAGAAGCTGATGATCTTGTACTGACCGTTCTTCTGATCCTTGAACACGGTCTCGATCAGCCGCCCCTTGAGGGCCTTGGGTTTGACCGCACCGAAGTATTCCTGGGAGGCGAGGTTGAGCAGTACATCATCGCCCTGTTCCTGCAGATCCTGATTCAGCCAGTCGGTGATGTGGTTGCCCCAGAAGGCATACAGATCCTTGCCGCGGGAGTTGGCCAGCTTGGTGCCCATTTCCAGGCGGTAGGGCTGCATCAGATCCAGCGGCCGCAGGATGCCGTACAGCCCCGACAGCATGCGCAGATGCTGCTGGGCGAAGTCGAAGTCAGCCTCGCTGAAATCAACGGCGTTCATACCGGTATAGACGTCGCCCTTGAACGCCAGCAGTGCCTGCTTGCTGTTCTCGGCAGTGAAGTTGTCGCTGAAGCTGCCGTAGCGCGCGACGTTCAGCGCGGCCAGCTTGTCCGACAGGGACATCAGCTTGGCAATGTCCTGGGGCGATTGTTCCCGGAGCACGTCGATCAGCTCCCGGCTGTGCTCCAGATGGCGGGGCAGGGTATGGAGCTCGGTGGCCGGGGCTGTCTCGTAATCCAGGGTCTTGGCGGGGGAAATCACCATCAGCATGACAAAAGGCTC
>DXBL01000191.1 GCA_019116555.1 Candidatus Pseudomonas excrementavium | reverse complement strand
GGGCGACTATCAGCCCGTCATCCTCGGCGCAGGCCGAGGATCCAGCGTGCCGTCTGACTCGGAGTGGCGGTGGATCCTTCGCCTTCGCGAAGGATGACGGTGTGCAAGGGAGAAAGTTTCATATCAAGAGTTCAAACCATCAGCACCGGAGAAGTTGCAGGGTTGTCGATGGCCTGGCTTCGCGGACCGTTTGATGACAGGGATGTCATCAACGAGCCCCAAACCCACATCAAACCTCGAGATAATCCAATATCCCCTCAGCCGCCTGCCGCCCCTCCCAGATTGCCGTGACCACCAGGTCCGACCCGCGCACCATGTCACCTCCGGCAAAGACCTTGGGGTTGCTGGTCTGGAACTTGTATCGCGCCTGCTCGGGGGCGATCACCCGGCCCTGCTCATCGGTCCCGACCTCGATGTCGGCAAACCAGGGCGCCGGGCTGGGGCGGAAGCCGAAGGCGATGATGACCGCATCGGCCGGCAGAATCTGCTCCGAACCGGGAATTGGTTCGGGACTGCGGCGACCGCGGTCATCCGGGGCGCCAAGGCGGGTCTCGATCACCTTCACGCCTTCGACCTTGCCATCGCCGACGATCTCGATGGGCTGGCGGTTGAACAGGAATTTCACGCCCTCGTCCTTGGCATTCTTCACTTCCTTGCGCGAGCCCGGCATGTTCTGCGCATCCCGGCGATAGGCACAGGTCACCGAACTGGCGCCCTGGCGAATCGAGGTGCGGTTGCAATCCATGGCCGTGTCGCCGCCGCCCAGCACCACCACCCGCTTGCCGTGCATATCGACAAAGTCATCCGCCGCCTGCTCGAAACCCAGGTTGCGATTGACGTTGGCCACCAGGAAATCCAATGCATCATGCACGCCCGGCAGGTCCTCGCCGGGGAAACCACCTTTCATATAGGTGTAGGTGCCCATGCCCATGAATACCGCATCGTATTCATCCAGCAGCTGATCGATGGTCACGTCCTTGCCGACCTCGGTATTCAGGCGGAACTCGATACCCATGCCGGTGAACACCTCGCGGCGGCGCGACATCACGGTCTTTTCCAGCTTGAACTCGGGAATACCGAAGGTCAGCAGGCCACCGATCTCCGGGTTGCGGTCGAATACCACCGGGCTGACCCCGGCCCGCGCCAGCACGTCGGCGCAGCCAAGACCCGCCGGACCGGCGCCAATGATTGCCACCCGCTTGCCGGTCGGCACCACATTAGACATATCCGGGCGCCAGCCCATGGCGAAGGCGGTGTCGGTGATGTATTTCTCCACCGAACCGATGGTCACCGCACCGAAATCATCATTCAGCGTGCAGGCACCTTCACACAGACGATCCTGCGGACAGACGCGGCCACACACTTCCGGCAGGGTATTGGTCTGGTGCGACAGCTCCGCCGCTTCGATGATGTTGCCCTCGGCTACCAGCTTCAGCCAGTTGGGGATGAAGTTGTGTACCGGACATTTCCATTCGCAATAGGGGTTGCCGCATTCCAGGCAACGGTGCGACTGCTCCGCCGCCTCCTGCGGCTTGAACGGCTCGTTGATTTCGATAAAGCGCGTCTTGCGCTGGCGCAGTGGCCGTTTCTTCGGGTCCTTGCGGCCCACTTCGATGAACTGGAAGTCGTTATTCAGACGGTCTGCCATTGTTGCACCTCATTACTGCAGCGCCGTGGATTCACCCGTCGCTGCCTGATGTTCCTTGTCGTGGTCGGGCCCAGACGGGCCCGCCGCCGGGAGTTACTGCGGGTTGGCCAGGGTGGTCCGCAACAGCGCGCGCAAGCTCGCTGCCTTCGGCTTGACCAGCCAGAACCGCCGGATATGGTTGTCCAGATCCTCCAGCACCTCGGCACCCCAGGCGCTGCCGGTTTCCGCGACATATTCGGTCAGTACCTGGGTCAGGTGACTGCGATAGGCCTCCATGGCTTCACCGCTGATGCGCTGCAGCTCCACCAGTTCGTGATTGAGCTTGTCGAAGAAGCTGTTATCCATATCCAGCACGTAGGCGAAGCCGCCGGTCATCCCGGCACCGAAGTTGTAGCCGGTCTTGCCGAGCACGCAGACCATGCCGCCGGTCATGTATTCGCAGCAGTGGTCCCCGGTGCCCTCGACTACCGCATGACACCCCGAGTTGCGCACCGCAAACCGCTCGCCGGCCACGCCGGCAGCGAACAATTTGCCGCCGGTGGCGCCGTACAGGCAGGTATTACCAATGATCGAACTCTGCTCGGAACGGAAAGTACTGGCCGCCGGCGGCACGATCACCAGCTTGCCGCCGGTCATACCCTTGCCGACGTAATCGTTGGCATCGCCCTGCAGGTACATATGCAGGCCCCCGGCGTTCCACACGCCGAAGCTCTGCCCCGCCGTGCCGCTGAAGCGGAAGGTGATGGGCGCGCTGCTCATACCCTGGTTGCCATGCACCCGGGCAATCTCGCCGGACACCCGGGCACCGATCGAGCGATCGCAGTTGGTCAACGTCATTTCGTACTCGCCACCGGTGGCTCCTTCGATGGCCGCACGCGCCAGGTCCACCATGCGCTCGGCGGTCAGGCCCTTGTCGAAGGGCGCGTTGCCCGTGGTCTGGCAATACTGCGGTTTGTCCGCCGGCACCGCATCGCTGTGCAGCAGCGGGCGCAGATCCAGCCCCTGCTGTTTCCCGGTGGCGCCGGGCAGGACTTCCAGCAGATCGGTACGGCCGATCAGATCCTGCAGCTGGCGCACGCCGAGCCTGGCCATCCACTCACGGGTTTCGGTGGCGACGTAGGTGAAGAAATTCATCACCATCTGCACCGTGCCGATGTAGTGGTTGTCGCGCAGGGTCTTGTTCTGCGTGGCAATACCGGTGGCGCAGTTGTTCAGGTGACAGATGCGCAGGTATTTGCAGCCCAGAGCGATCATCGGCGCGGTGCCGAAACCAAAACTCTCGGCGCCGAGAATCGCTGCCTTGATCACATCCAGGCCGGTTTTCAGACCGCCATCGGTCTGCACCCGCACCTTGCCGCGCAGGTCGTTGCCGCGCAGCGTCTGGTGGGCTTCGGACAGCCCCAGCTCCCAGGGCGAACCAGCATACTTGATGGAGGTCAGCGGCGAGGCGCCGGTACCACCGTCATAGCCGGAAATGGTGATCAGGTCAGCATAGGCCTTGGCTACACCCGCAGCGATGGTGCCCACGCCCGGCTCGGCGACCAGCTTCACCGATACCAGCGCCTGGGGGTTGACCTGCTTGAGGTCGAAGATCAGCTGCGCCAGATCCTCGATCGAGTAGATATCATGGTGCGGCGGCGGTGAGATCAGGGTCACGCCGGGCACGGCGTAGCGCAGCCGGGCGATCAGTTCGTTGACCTTGCCGCCGGGCAATTGTCCGCCCTCACCGGGCTTGGCGCCTTGGGCCAGCTTGATCTGCAGCACTTCGGCATTGACCAGATATTCCGGCGTCACACCGAAGCGGCCCGAGGCGATCTGCTTGATCTTCGAGGTGCGGATGCTGCCGTAGCGCGCCGGGTCTTCACCGCCCTCGCCCGAGTTGGAGCGGGCGCCCAGCCGGTTCATCGCCTCGGCAATGGCCTCATGGGCTTCCGGTGACAGCGCGCCGAGGGAGATACCGGCGGAATCGAAGCGCTTGAACAAGGAGTCCAGCGGCTCGACTTCGGCCAGTGGGATGGGTGTCTGATCCGCCCGCAGCTGCAGCAGATCCCGCAGCGTCGACACCGGCCGCTGATTGACCAGCGCCGCGTATTCCAGATACTTGTCGTAGCTGTCACCCTGCACTGCGTCCTGCAGCGCCCGCACGATATCAGGGTTGTAGGCATGGTATTCGCCACCGAAAACGAACTTCAGCAGTCCGCCCTGCTGGATCGTCTTGCGCGGGTTCCAGGCCTCCCGGGCGAGCAACGCCTGCTCGTCCTGCAGATCGCTGAAACGCGCCCCCTGGATGCGGCTGGGCACGCCCTTGAAGCACAGATCGACGATCTCATCGGCCAGACCAACCGCTTCGAACAGCTGCGCGCCACGGTAGGACGCGACGGTGGAAATCCCCATCTTCGACAGGATCTTCAACAGTCCCTTGGAGATGCCCTTGCGGTAGCTCTTGAAGACTTCATAGAGATCACCGATGACCTCGCCGGTGCGGATCAGGTCGGCCAGCACCTCGTAGGCCAGGTACGGATAGACTGCCGAGGCACCGAAGCCGATCAATACCGCGAAATGGTGCGGATCGCGGGCGCTGGCGGTATCCACCAGGATATTGCAGTCACAGCGCAGGCCGGCGGCGATCAGATGATGGTGCACGGCGCCGACCGCCAGAGCCGCATGTACCGGCAGTTTGCCCTGCTCAATGGCCCGGTCGCTCAGTACCAGCAAGGTCTTGCCAGAGCGCACTGCGGCTTCGGCCTGCTCGGTGATGGCGGCTACGGCGGCGCCCAAGGGTACATCGGCGGCGACGTTGAGATCGATGACCTGATGGGCGAAGCCCGGGCGCTCGAGGTTCATCAGGGTGCGCCATTTCGCCGGCGAGATGATCGGACTGCTGAGGATGGCGCGGTTGGCGTGGTCCGGGGTTTCCTCGAAAACGTTGCGCTCGGCGCCCAGGCAGGTTTCCAGGGACATGACCACGGCTTCGCGCAGCGGGTCGATGGCCGGGTTGGTGACCTGGGCGAACTGCTGGCGGAAGTAATCGTAGACTGTACGCACTCGATTGGAGAGCACGGCCATGGGCGTATCGTCGCCCATGGAGCCGACCGCCTCCTGGCCGTTTTCACCCAAGGGGCGCAACACCTGATCGCGCTCCTCGAAAGTGACCTGGAACATTTTCATGTACTGCTGCAAGGCCTCGGATGCGAGAAATTCGTCGCGGTGGTCCCGGTCGTCCAGCGTGCCCTGGATGCGCAGGGCATGCTGCTTGAGCCACTTGCGATACGGGTGGCGCGACTTCAGCCGGCCTTCCACTTCATCGGTGTGCAGCACCTCGCCGGTGCGGGTGTCCACGGCCAGAATCTGCCCCGGGCCGACCCGGCCCTTGCTGATCACATCTTCCGGGCGGTAATCCCAGACGCCGACTTCCGAGGCCAGGGTAATATAGCCGTTGGCGGTGATGACATAGCGCGCCGGGCGCAGCCCGTTGCGGTCGAGCAGGCAGACAGCATAGCGCCCTTCGGTCAGCACGATACCGGCCGGGCCGTCCCAGGCTTCCATGTGCATGGAGTTGTATTCATAGAAGGAGCGCAGGTCGGCATCCATGGTCTCCATGTTCTGCCAGGCTGGCGGTACCACCATGCGCACCGCGCGGAACAAGTCCATGCCTCCGGCCAGCAGCAGCTCCAGCATGTTGTCCATGCTGGATGAATCCGAGCCGGTGACATTCACCAGCGGCGCCAGGCTGTCCAGATCGGGCAGCAGGTCATTGGTGAACTTGTTGCGCCGGGCATGGGCCCAGTTGCGGTTGGCGGTGATGGTGTTGATCTCGCCGTTATGCGCCAGCAGGCGGAACGGCTGGGCCAGCGGCCAGCGCGGCAGCGTATTGGTCGAGAAACGCTGATGGAAGACGCTGATCGCGGTTTCCATGCGCGCATCTCCCAGCTCCGGGAAGAAGCTGTCCAGGTCCGCCGGCATCATCAGGCCCTTGTAGGAAATCACCTTGGCCGACAGACTGCAGACATAGAAGTCCGGATCGTCCTGCATGGCGATTTCCACGCGGCGGCGGACGTAGAACAGTTTGATCGCGAACTGCTGCTCGTCCAGCCCTTCACCGGAAATGAACAGCTGCTCGATATGGGGCTGGCTGCTCAGCGCCAGCGGACCCAGCACATCCGGCTGCACCGGCACCTGCCGCCAGCCCAGTGACAACAGCTGCTGATCGGCCAGGGCGGTGGCGAAGGCCTGGTGGGCGCGTTGTTGCGCCTGTTCACTGGCGCCGCTGAATATCATCCCCACGGCATACTGCTGCGGCAGGCTCACTGCCAACTCGTCCTGGGCAATGGCGCGCATGAAGCGATCGGGCATCTGCAGCAGCAGGCCGCAGCCATCGCCGGTCTTGCCGTCGGCATTGATGCCGCCGCGATGGGTCATGCAGGTCAGCGCCTCGATGGCGGTTTTCAGCAAATGATGACTGGCCTGGCCTTGCATATGAGCAATCAGACCGAAGCCACAGTTATCCCTGAATTGTTCAGGCTGATATAGACCTGCTTTCATAAATACGCTCTCACATTTCCTTGAATTTCAGGCACTTGCAAGCTTTATCGGCTCCAGAAAGAGCCAATGAATGCTGCAAGGGAGAGCTCGATTGTACACAGGCGCACAGCGGCCCACAATTATTTTTGCCGCAAAAACATATCTAACTGTCGTAAAAATGAATGCATTTTTTAATAAGCGTGTAAATTTTGAACCAAAGCAGTGCAAGGGATGATTTCCCTGCACCATGAGAGGGCAATATCAGGCAGGAAAGGCAAGCAGAAGGGAGAACTGGAGTTTCCGTTGGCAGCGTACCGCTGCGCATTTAACCCCGTCATTCTCGGCGCAGGCCGAGAATCCATCAGCACGCAATACCATCCTGAACCCTGGATCCTCGGCCTGCGCCGAGGATGACGGTGTCGAGCGCGATAAAATGCCATTCGGATGTGGGTCTGGAACGACCAGGTGAACAGCATTACCGATGGGAGCGAACTTGCCCGTAGCGACTGGCACAACCACTGCGACCGGGACCGTTCCTGCATGGTGACAGCACAGCTGCACCATGCAGGAACGGTTAGCGCAGCGACTGCTGGATGCTGCCCATGCTGCGGGGCCAGGGATTGAGCTTGCGCAGAGACTCGGGCAGCTTCGCCGCGCCCTGTTGCGCCTGGGTACGGCCGGCATAGGCACCTTGGGTCACGACAAACCAGGGCTTGCCTTCATGGACGGTCTCGAAGTATCCCAGATCCGCGACACCCGATTGGGCTGCCATGAAGTCCAGTGCCGCCTGGCGTGAACGGCTACCCAGCAATTGCAGGCTGTACTCGCTGGCCGCACGCTGACGATACCAGCCAGCCTGATGATAGCCACCGGCAGTTGGAGCGGAGGCAGTCGTCGGTGGCGCGGTCGGTGCAGCTGATTCGGGTTGGGGCTGCGGCTGAGATTGTGGCTGGGACGCAGGTGCTGCCACCGGCTCCGGCGCCGCGACGACTTCTGGCGCCTCGACGGGCATCTGCTCCGGCATGGC
>DXBL01000190.1 GCA_019116555.1 Candidatus Pseudomonas excrementavium | reverse complement strand
GGCAGCCCAGTCGGGGAATCCCCATAGGGTGAGTACCGGGCCGAGCCAACTGTCGACGGCAGGTTTGGTCACTGCACCGAGGGCGAAGGTACAGAAGGTAATACCCAGTTGCGCGCCGGCCAGCATCAAGGTCAGGTCATTCATGCCACGCAGCGCGGCGCGGGCAGAGCGACTGCTGCCGGCCAGCTCTTCGAGACGGTGCCGCCGAGCGCCGAGCAACGCGAATTCGATGATGACGAAGAAGGCGCTCAGGACGATAAGGCCGATGGTTACAAGGATGACGATCAGCGGGTCGTTCATGGGCTGTCCTCTATCGTCGTTTCCAGCAACCGCACCCGTACCTGGGTCGGGACATAGCGCTCGACCCGCAGCACGTCGACCACCAGTTGCCGCAGCACCGGAGCCTCGGCAATCAGTTCGGAGGGGTCAACGGGCAGATCGATCGTCACGGTGTCACCTTCCACCGGCAATGCGCCCAGCTCGGCGATGAGCAGACCGGCCACGGTTTCGACTTCGTCGCCACGCGGCAGATCGTAACCGATGGTGCGCTCGATCTCGTCGAGGTGTACGTCGCCTTCCATTATCCAGCTGCCATCGTCGTCAGGCACCAGGTGCTCGCCAGGCTGGACGTCGTGTTCATCGGTGATCTCACCGACGATCTCTTCGGCCAGGTCCTCCAGGGTCAGCACGCCGGCGAAGCCGCCGTACTCATCGATGACACAGGCCAACTGATTGCTGGTGCTGATCAACTGGGCGAGGGCGTCGGGCAGGGGCATGAGGGTGGGCATCACCGTGGTGGGCCGCATCACTGCGGCGACGGTCTCGTCGGGGCTCCCGGTAGCCAGGCGCGCCAGTACATCTGCCAGGTGGGCAACACCCACCGGGGTATCTTCATCGATTACCGGATAGCGCGTATGGCCGCTGGCCATGAGCTCGCGCAGTTCTTCCAGGGTGGTTTCAGGCCGCAGCCAGTCGACTTGTGAGCGGGGAATCATCGCGTGCTCGACATCGCGCTGGGGGAAGTCGAGGATGCGGTCCATCATGAGCGAGAGTTCGTGGGGCAGGTCGCCGCTGTCACGGGAGTCGGCGATGATATGCGGCAGGTCATCGGCGGAGACGCTTACGTCGAGGTCATGCACCGGTTCGATGCGCAGCAGCCGCAGAAACAGGTTGGCGGACTTGTCGAAGAAGCCGATGAGCCAGCCGAACACCGTGAGGTAGATCAGTGTGGAGCGCGCCAGGCCGCGGGCGAGCGGATCGGCGTTGGCGATGGCGAGGTTCTTCGGGAACAGCTCGCCGAAGATCATCTGGATAATGGTGGCCAGCACCAGGGCCAGCACCGTGCCGATAGTGATGCCCACCTCGGTGGCAATGCCCGCGCCGCCGAGCAGCGCGCCAAGCGACTGGCCGATCAAGGGTTCGGCGACGAACCCGACCAGCAGGCCGGTAACGGTGATGCCGAGTTGGGCACCCGACAGCATGAAGCTGGTGCGACGGGTCACCGCAAGCGCGCGCTTGGCCGCGGCGTCGCCCTCGGCGGCACGCGCGGCGAGGCGCGTGCGATCGACCGCCATGTAGGCAAATTCCTGGGCAACAAAATAGCCGTTCGCGGCGATGATCGCCAGGATAATCAGAATGCCGAGTAGTAGAGCCAGAACCGGTTCGTTCACCGTCTCTCCTGCCTGCAGTCGGAATGAGGCAGGAAACGGCGTATTACGATGTCATTGTTCACAGCGGATCCGAGGCGACTAGCAGTATCGTCAAACTAGCAGCCCATCGCGCACTGTCAAGACAGGTCCGGCTCAGCTGGCCGTCGGTTCCTCTTCCAGCAAGGTCGCCAGCACATCGGGTGAATTCTTGAAGGCCTTGGCGAACAGGTCGCGGTGCCTGGCCATGTAGATGCCGGCTTCTTCCGATTGTGCTTCGCTGATCGAGGGTACCGCCTGGCGCAGGACGTCGCTCAACAGCTCGGCCAGTTCCAGCATCTTGTCGTGACGGTCGGCTTCGGCTTTATCCATGAACAGGCGCTCCGGGTCTCTGCTGCTTCGGTAGACTATTTCAACGGCCATTGTTTACCCCTGGCTTGAATGTGATTCGTTGGGCCTGCGGCGCTGCTGGCCGCTCGGCGGTCGACAGTATACTGGGTTTATATACAGTTTTGAATTCGCTTACGGCAGATGTGTTGCGCTTTGTTAGAATCGCCCATCGTTTGCATCGAATCGAGACAATTTCATGAGCATTGAAACCTGGCTGGCGTTTTTCGTGGCGTGTTGGCTGATCAGCCTGTCGCCCGGCGCCGGAGCGGTCGCATCCATGGCCAGCGGCATGAACTACGGTTTTGCCCGGGGTTACTGGAACGCCCTGGGGCTGCAGCTGGCGCTGATTCTGCAGATCGTGATTGTCGCTGCGGGGGTGGGCGCCTTGCTGGCGACATCGGCGCTGGCGTTCGCCGTGATCAAGTGGTTCGGGGTGCTCTATCTGCTGTATCTGGCGATCCGCCAATGGCGGGCACCGGTGCAGGCCATGACCCTGGATCATCGCCCTATCGGTCGGCCGCTGAGCCTGGTGCTACGCGGCTTCGTGATCAATTTCAGCAATCCCAAGGCGATCATCTTCATTCTGGCGGTGTTGCCGCAATTCCTCGATCCGGGGCGGCCGATGCTGATGCAGTATCTGGTCATGACAGTGACCATGGTGACGGTGGATCTGGTGGTCATGGCCGGGTATACGGGGCTGGCGGCGCGGGCGTTGCGCTTGTTGAACTCGCCGCGTCAGCAGCGCCTGCTCAATCGCAGCTTTGCCGTTATGTTCGGTGTGGCCGCCGGCCTGCTGGCGACCGTGCGCCGGGTATGAGCCGGCGCACGTACTATCAGTTCCAGTCTGCCGACTCGATGTAGCGACTGGTGATGATCCAGCCAATGCCGAAGCGGTCGGTGAGCATGCCGAAGCCCTCGGCCCAGAAACTCGGACCGAAGGGCATGCGAGTGGTGCCACCGTCGGAAAGCCGGTTGTAGGCCTGCTCGGCAGTCAATACATCCTCGTAGTACAGTTGCACGAACACACCCTGGGCCTGCTGGTAGGTACCCGGCGGTGCGTCGGAGCCCATGATCACCTGATTGGCCACGGTGACCTCGCCGTGCATGACCTGATCCAGCCACTCTTCGGGCACACCGGTGCCCTCCGGTGCGTCGCGGTGGCTGTGGATTTCGCCAAGGGTGCCGCCCAGTTCCCGGGCATAGAATTGCAGGGCTTCCCGACAGTTGCCGGGGAAGGTGAGATAGACGGCCAGGCTGGCCGGGGTTTTCGGAGTCTGTGCCATGGGTGCCCCCTGGGTGTCAGTGATGGGGATTGGTGGCGTCGCCGCGATTCTGTTGCGGGCTGCCGCTGCTCAGGCCGGGGTCGACCTCTGCGGTGGCCGCGGCATCGGCTGCCGTGGCCGGAGCCACACCGGCGCTCAGTGCATCGGCCAGTTGCTCGGCCATGGCCAGGTGATGCTCCATCTTGCGCTGCGTGGTTCGAGCGAAGTTGCCAATGTCAAAATCGTCGAGCCGGGTGCCGCGCCGGTACAGCTCGATGGCCTTGCGGTGCCCGGTAATCTGATGCTCGGCGTAGGCCTGGTCGAAGGACTGCACGGATCTGAGGTTGAGCAGGGTGTCGCGGGCCTTCGGTGTGAGGCTGTCTGCGCCGGCAATGTGGTAGTCGCCGCTGCTGGCCAGTTGTTCCAGTTCCTGGTTGATCGCGGTGTGATCCTCGATCATCTGGCGGGCGAACTTCTGGAGTTTGTCGTCAGCGCTTCGCTCCAGCGCCAGACGTGCTGCTTCGATTTCCGCCAGGCTCTGCAGCATGGCCGCGTCAATGAAGCGGGCGGGCGCCGAATGCGAGGTATCGGCGTATTTCCGATACAGGGCCGTCATGGCACCGATTGCCAGCAGGCCATAGGTGAGATTGCGCAATCTGATCATGGATCCTCCGCAGGTGATGAATCAGCCATTGAGTGCCGTTCACTATTGTGATGGGAGGCCGTGCGGGGAGTTCAGGTGGTTGGATGAGCGGTCGGGCAGGCCGTGCTGGCCTGCCCGGTGTGTTCAATGGTCGGAATGATCAGCCGCGGGTTGGAAGGTCATGACGCCGGCGCCGTTGCGCAGGGTCAGTCGCGTGGCGGTGTCGTTCAACTGGACCTGCAGGGGATCTTCGAGGCGTTGCTTGATGGCATTTTCGCGGGCCATCAACGGTGGCTCGCAGGCCATCATGGTCTGCATCAACATGCCGACGTCCAGGGTGTCGCCCTTGAGCGTGTAGGTTCCACCCATGCCGTTGCAGGCATTGCTTACGCCGATCCGATCGGGATGGAAGCTCAGTTCGATGGGCGCACGCTCGCCACCGGTGAGCGCGGTATCGAGTCGGCCATCAGCGTCGGTGGCTTCGACCAGGGACCAGGCGTGGGCGGTGAGGGCCTCCGGGGCAACGGACGAGGTGGTGCTGGCGCAGCCAGCGAACAGCAGGGTGGCTGCCAGGGTAGCGGGCAGCAGCGTGCGGAAAGTATTCATGGTATCTCCAGTAGACGGAATCGCGCACATACTGCCCGATCCCGTGGTTGTCGTCGAGCCTGCCGTCAGGACGCGCCGCCGTAGGGCGAGGCGTTGGCTGCGGTGGTTTGCTCTGGCATGCCGGCGACCTTGACTTCCGGCAGGTCGCCACCGATGAACTCCACGCGGCGGATGGGGAAGGCGAACTCCACTTCCATGTTGCGCAGCGTTTCCATCAGTTCCAGGTTGATTTCCTGCTGTATGTCCATGTATTCGTTGTAGCTGGCAGTCTGGACGATATGGACCACCTCGAAGGTCAGCCGGCTTTCATCGAAGGCGAAAAAATGCGCGCGGTCGAACTGGGTCTTCTCGGTGCCTTCGATGATGCGTTTCACCTGTGCGCCGATCTCCCGCACCTTTTCCACCGGGGTGTGATAGCTGATGCCGAAGGTGAACACGATCCGCCGGGTGTTCATGCGCTTGTAGTTGTGCACGATCTGGCCGAGCAGCTCGGCGTTGGCGATCACGATCTGCTCACCGCTCAGGGAGCGGATGCGCGTGGTCTTCAGGCCAATGTGTTCGATGGTGCCGGCCACGTCGCCGAAGACGATGAAATCACCGATCTCGAAGGGCTTGTCGATGCCGATGGACATGGAGGCGAACATGTCGCTGAGCAGGGTCTGCACGGCCAGGGCGATGGCGATACCACCGACGCCGAGGCTGGCGATCATGGCGGTGATATCGACCCCCAGGTTAGCCAGGATCGACAGCAGCATCATGGTCCAGATCACCAGGCGCATGATGATGCCCAGCAGGGTGGTGGTCACCGGGTTGCGCGCCTTGCCGTCGCGGGTCAGGCTGTCGGTCCAGAGCTTGACGGCGTGATCGAGCCAGAGGGCGATCTGGAAAGCCAGGGCGATGAACCAGCCATGGGACATGGCCGACTCCCAACGGGGCGACAGATCCACGGTCTTCAGGCCGATCATCAGGGCAAAGGCGAAGATCAGCAGTTGGCTGGTCGAGCGCAACAGCTCCGAGGCAAAATGGAAAAACCGGGACTGGGACCCCTTGTCGCGCTGCGCCAGTTGCCGGCTCACCACCCGCAGCACGACAGACAGCAGCAGATAGGTGGCAAGGGTGACGGCAACCAGGATGCCCAGTTGCAGCCAGAGTGAGCGGTCGGTGAGGGTTTCCCAATAGGGCATGCTGAACCTCCAGACAGGTGATCGACAAGCCGGTCCCTGGCGAGTTAAACGAGAACAGACCTTATTTCTGTCGTTGACGAGACGGATAAGTTCCGGCAGTTTCGGCGCTCCACTCCAAACCCCTCGGCCTCGCGCCGGGGAAAATCAGTCTTTTTTCGAGACCATCGATGAACGCCATTCTGTATGCGGCAACCGTTCTGATCTGGGGTACCACCTGGATCGCCATCAGTATGCAGACCGGTACCGTGCCGGTGCTGGTATCGGTGTTCTACCGCTTCGCCATTGCCGCTGCGCTGATGCTGCTGGTGCTCGGCGTGAGCAAGCGGCTGCAGCGGCTGGGGCGAAGCGACCATCTGTTCTGCCTGCTGCAGGGCATGTGCGTGTTCGGCTTCAACTTCGTCTGCTTCTATACGGCCAACGCCTATATCAACAGTGGCCTGGAGTCGGTGCTGTTCTCCCTGGCGATCCTGTTCAATGCGCTGAATGGGGTGCTGTTCTTCGGCCGGCGGATCACTCGACGGCTGATGCTGGCCAATGTGCTGGGCTTTGCCGGTATCGTCAGCCTGTTCTGGCATGACCTCACCGGTGGCGAGATGTCCAGCGGCACCTTGCTGGGCATCGGCCTGAGCCTGCTGGGTACCTACGGTTTCTCGCTGGGCAACATGATCAGCGTGCGCTTCCAGCAGCGTAAGCTGGATCTGCTGACCACCAATGCCTGGGCGATGGGATATGGCGCGCTGACAATGCTGGGGCTGGCGCTGGTCACCGGTGCGTCCTTTGCCATCGAGCAGACGCCGGCCTATATCGGTTCGCTGCTGTATCTGGCATTGATCGGTTCGGTGGTCGGCTTTGCCACCTATTTTTCGCTGATCGGCCGTATCGGCGCGGGCCCGGCGGCCTACACCACGGTCATGTTCCCGCTGATCGCGCTGGGCATGTCCACCCTGTTCGAGGGTTATCAGTGGACCGGCGCGGCGGTGTTCGGGCTGGCGCTGATCCTGGTGGGCAATGTGGTGATGTTCTATCAGCCGCGGGCGGCGACTGCGGTGATCCCGCGGGATTGATCGCCTTGCCCGCCTGGTCTTGGTCGGGCGCCAAATGTTCTCGGAAGTGCAACAGGGATGACATGCAGGGCTGCCATGCTGGCGCGTCATCACCACCCTACCGAGAAAAAAGTGTATGAAGAAGACCGCTCTGGCCACCCTGATCGTCACCGCGTCCAGCCTGTGGCTGGCGGGTTGCCTGGATGGCTCCAGTTCCTCCAGTGACAATGCCGCACCGATCCCCGAAGAGACTGCACCGGATACCCGCGTACTGGTGCTGCCTTACCTGCAGAACCCGACCGACACCGCGATCAGCGTCATCTGGTTCACCGATACCGAGGTGGCCGGTGAGCTGGTGGTCGATGGCGTCGGTAGTTTCACCTCCGAGCCGGCACTGGTCGAGGCCCTGGGCTATGGCGACAGCGAGGTCGAGTATATCCACGGCGAGCGCAACTTCGGCGGCATTCATGCCGATGTGCCCGCCGGGCAGGCGCCGGCATTGCCTTACCGACATCTGGTGCGGGTGGAAGGCCTGAGTGCGGCGACCACCTACGAGTATCAGGTACGGCAGCCGGGCAGCGACACCCTGATGGAGGCGCAGTTCACCACCGCGCCAGCGTTGGGTGAACGTGCCAGCATCCGCTTCCTGGCGATGTCGGATATGGAAACCGAGCCGGAGTCCACCGACAAGACCGTCGCCTGGGGTGCCAGCGCCGAGGCGGTCGGTGGCGACAAGCTGGGTACCGATCCCGCTAGCTTCGACCGCATGTATCCAGTTGACCAGACCACCGGCTACCGCGCCAATATCCAGTATGCGATGGAGCGCCAACCGGACTTCTGGCTGATCGCCGGTGATCTGGTGGAGAAGGGTGGTCGTCAGTTGGATTGGGACGAGTTCTGGCGCCATGCCGCGGGTGAGTGGAGTGACTTCGCCTCCAGCACGCCGATCTTCCCTGCGCTGGGCAACCATGAGAACTACTGGCACCCGGATGGCGGCTCCTACTCGCCGCCAGCGGTCATGCGTTCCTACGACAAGTGGAACAGCTACTGGGAGCTGCCGCGCAACTACGGCACCGATGAGCGTTACGAGAAACGCTTCTATCGCGTGGATTACGGCCCGGTCACCCTGATTACCCTCGACTCATCCAATGGCGATGACAGCGATCCGCTGAAGGATACCAACCTGGCTATCGATGGCGAGCAGTCGCGGGTGCCGGATTTCAACCGCGGCAGTGAGCAGTGGAACTGGGCAGTGAGCGAGCTGGCGGATGCCCAGGCCCAGGGCCAGGTGATTTTCGTGCAGTTCCACCACACGCCCTTCGGTACCGGTGTGCACAGCCTGCCGTCGGGCAGCGCCGGCATTCCGAACAACGAGGACAGCCAGTCCGGCCAGCCGATGCGGATCTACCATGAGCTGTTCGAGCGCTATGGCGTGACCGCGGTGCTCGCCGGGCATGACGAGTTGCTCGAGTATGTGCAGCTCGATGGCGTGCATTATTGGGATGTGGGGTTTGCCGGCGATGGTCTGCGTGGCCCGGGTTATGCGCCGACTACCGACTATGTGCCCTTCGACCAGTTGCCGGCGGAGGCCCAGGAGACGCATTGGAGCGCCCATGGCGATGCCCCGGAAATCTGGAACGGCAACCAGTTGATCGACGGTGGCAAGCACTATGGCTTTCTGGAAGTCGAAGTGCGGCCCACAGCGAGCCACGACTACGAAGTGATCATGACCCCGCGCTATGCGTTTCCGCTGATGGATGAACAAGGCGTGGCTACCGGCGAGTTTGCCCATCGTCAGTACAACAAGGTGGTGAGGGTGCAGGTCGAGCGGTAAGCAAGGCAGCAGGTTGAGTGCTGGTGTCTGGTTTGGCTGTTGTGGGAGAGGCCTTGGCCGCGAAGGGAGAGAGCTGGCTGCAAGTCCCTTCGCGGGCGAGCCCGCTCCCACAGGTCCGGTGCTGGATGTTCGGTGAAGGCAAGGGCTAGAATTGGCGATCCTCCCGAACCGGTACCGGATAACCATGGAATATTTCATCATCGCCTTCGCGGTGCTCAGCGGATTGTATTTTCACTGGTGGTTGATGGTGCGTATTCGCCGCTGGAGCAACCGGGATCTGGCACTGTCCATGGCTGGCGATGATGAGGCCAAGCGCGCCTACATGCTGGAGCAACTGGCCGAGGCGCAGCGGTGCAAGGTCGGGCGCAAGGAGCTGGAGCTCTGGTTGCAGCGCGCTGCCGCTGCCTATCCGGGAAACAGCGACTGAATCGTGCCGGGCTCGGGTTGATGTTCCAGTCGGTGGCGGTCCAGCTGCCACCAGCGCGGCAGTAACTGCCGCACCGCCAACTGGCCGAAGCGGTCATCCAGCAGCCAGACCACGCCCTGATCCTCGGTGGTACGGATCACCCGGCCCGCCGCCTGCACCACTTTCTGCAGTCCCGGATACAGGTAGGCATAGTCGTAGCCCTTGCCGAACATTCCCTGCATGCGGCTTTTCACTTCTTCGGTCACCGGATTGACCTGGGGCAGACCCAGGGTGGCGATAAAGGCGCCGACCAGGCGCTTGCCCGGCAGGTCGATCCCTTCACTGAAGGCGCCACCCAGCACGGCGAAACCAATGCAGCGGGTGTCTTCGGTGAACCCGGCGAGAAAGGCTTCCCGCTCTGCTTCATTCATCTGTCGTGACTGTTCCCGCACGGGGATGTCCGGCGCCGTGGTGCGCATGACATCCAGGACCTGCTGCAGATAGGCGTAGCTGCTGAAAAAGGCCAGGTAGTTGCCCGGCCGTTCGCGGAACTGCCGAGCGATCAACTGCGCAATTGGCCGCAGGCTGTCTGCGCGGTGTTGATAGCGGGTCGACAGGTTGGCGACAAAACGCACCTGCAGCTGTTCGGCAGTGAAGGGCGATTCCACCTCCAACCACTGGGTGTCCGCCGGCAGGCCCAGCAGGTCGGCGTGATAATGCTGCGGGCTCAGCGTGGCCGAGAACAAGGTGCTGCTGTGCGCCATGGTAAACCGGTCGCGCAGAAAGGGCGCCGGGACAATATTGCGCAGGCAGAGCGTCGACAGGGTGCGCCGGCCCAGCTGGCGGCGGGTGATATCGAACAGGGAATGCGGCCCATGGTGCTCGGCCAGGCGGCAGAACAGCATGGCGTCAAGGTAGAAGCGCAGCAGGGCGTCGTCGTTGCCGTCAGGCTGGTCGCTGAGGTGGTCGGTGATGGCGCTGACCGCTTTCTGCAGGCTGAGAATGAACAGGTCGGCGATGGCCGGATAGATCTGATATTCGGTCTGCTGGTCCCGGTGCAACTGGTTCCAGTGACGATTGACCCGGTCCAGCGGCGTTTTCAGGGCGCTGGGAGCCGTTTTGCGCAGGGCGTTGAAGTTGCCCTGATCGAGTTCGGCGGTGTACATGCCGCGGGCCCGGTCAATCAGGTTGTGGGCTTCGTCCACCAGCAAGGTCACACGCCAGTCGTTGACCACCGTCAGGCTGTAGAGCAGGGCGGTCATGTCGAAGTAGTAGTTGTAGTCGGCGACCACGATATCGGCCCAACGGCACAATTCCTGGCTGAGGTAATAGGGACAGATGCCATGGGCCAGGGCCGTCTCGCGTACCGCCTGGCGGGTGAGGCAACGGCGTCCCAGAGCGGCTTGCCGGGCCGCTGGCAGGCGGTCGTAGAACCCGCGGGCGAGAGGGCAGGATTCGCCATGGCAGGCCCGGTCCGGGTATTCACAGGCCTTGTCCCGCGCGACATGTTCCAGCACCCGCAGCGGCATGTCCGGTTGCTGCGTGCGCAGACTGGCCAGGGCATCCAGGGCCAGTTGGCGACCGGGCGTCTTGGCGGTGAGAAAGAACAGCCGGTCGAGCTGCTGCTCGGGGAACGCCTTGAGTTGGGGAAAGAGGGTGCCCAGGGTCTTGCCGATGCCGGTGGTAGCCTGGGCCATCAGAGTCTGGCCATCCCGGGCGGCCCGGTAGACGGCATTGGCGAGCTGGCGCTGGCCGCGGCGAAAGCTCGGCCAGGGAAACTGCAGCTGGGTCAGGCTCTGGTCCCGGTCGGCGCGGTGGGCCGTTTCCTGCTCGGCCCAGGCGATGAACCGGCGGCACTGCAGCTCGAAGAATTCGCGCAGGCTATCGGCGCCGAAGCGCTCGCGCAACACCGTTTCCTGCTGGCTGAGTACGTTGTAATACACCACCGCCAGATCGATTTCATCGAGCTCGTATTCGGCACACAGCAGCCAGCCGTAGACCTTCACCTGGGCCCAGTGCAGCAACCGATGGTTGTGCGGGATGCGCTTGACGTCGCCGCGGTGGGTCTTGATCTCTTCCAGCAGGCTGCGCTCCGGGTCGTAGCCATCGGCGCGGCCAGCGACCAGCAGTCCCTGGTAGCTGCCGGCCAGGGGCACTTCGCTCAGGTATTCCGGGCCGCGCCGGGATACCACGGTGCGATGTCCGGCCATGCCTTCCTGGGCGCTGGGGGCAGGGGTGAAGCGCAGGTCCAGGTCGCCTTCACGGGCGGTGAATTCGCACAGCGCCCGCACCGCGATGCGATAGGTCACGGGCTGGCCCATTGCACATGGCAGACCGCGACGGGCATGCCATGGCGGTTGCAGAACTCCAGCCAGCGGCGCTGGTTGTCCTGCAGGCGGTCACCGGGGCCTTTGACCTCGATCATCCGGTAGCGCCGTTGCTCGGGCCAGAACTGGATCAGGTCGGGCATGCCGGCGCGGTTGGCGCGGATATCCTGCAGCAGACGCTGGAACCAGGCCCGCAGATGGGCCGCCGGCAGGCAGTGCAGGGCCTGGTCCAGCAGCGTTTCAGTAAGCAGTGACCAGTGGACGAAGGGGCTCTGGATACCCTGCTTGGCCTGCCAGTTATGGCGGATGCGGTGTTGCCAGGCGTCGCTGTCCAGGTGGGCGAGGCTGGCGGCGAACAGCGCGTGCCGGCGCTGCTGGAAGTCGGGGCTGTGCAGATCGGCTGGTGCGCTTTGGAACGGGTGGAAAAAGGCGCCGGGCAAAGGCGCGAAGATGGCATCCCAGCAGAGCAGCCCGAACAGCCCGGTGATCAGGCTGTTCTCGACGTAATGTACTGGCGCCTGGTCGGCATGAAGATGTTCGCGCACGGCTGTTTCGACGCCCAGCGGGTGCGGGCCGGGGAGGATGAGGTCGATGCGCGTGGTGTTGGAATCGGCGATCACCGGGTGGGGCGGTTGCGCGAGCTTGCGGGCCAGGCGGCGTTGGGCGCGCAGGGCCAGTTGCAACTCGGCTTCGTTCTCCGGTGCGGTGATGGCGGCCTGTACCAGTTCCCAGGCCGCCTGATGCTGCTGCAGTTTCTCCAGAATGCGGATCTGGCGCTGGCGCGCACCGGTCCAGCCACTGCGCCCATAGAGCGCCAGCGCCTGGGACAGGTCCTCTTCCCGTTCCAGTTGACGGGCCAGGGCGAACAGCAACCGGGCGTAGCGGCTACGCAGCCAGGGGTTGTCGCACTGTGGCTCGCCCAGCAGGGCCAGCACCTCGGCGCAGGGTAGCCCGGCCTCCAACTGGCTGCGGCAGTGATGCAAGTGCCGGTACAGCTCGAGGTCCTGGCGGCAGGAGAAACCGCGGGACTCGGGGGTGATGTCCACGCTTTCGTAGCGGTAGATGCCCAGCTCCGCCAGCACGAACTCTTCCCAGCCCTGGGACAGGTTGCCGAAGAACATCAATCGCAGGTGTTCGCACAGCTCTCCCATCTGCAGGGTCAGCAGGCGCTCGGTATTGTCCGGGCACCATTGGTGAAAACAGCGGGCGTCGGGATTGCTCGCTTGCAGGCGTTCTACCAACTGGGGTTTGCGCAAAGCGCGCAGCTCCGCTGCGGGAGGAAGCAGGGCGAGGATCTCGTCCTTGCGCAACAGGGCGCCCAGTTCCGCTGCGTTCAGCGGTTGTTGATCGTTCAGCCAGCCGAGCTCCAATAAGGGCGCAGCGGCGGCATCGAGATCGCCAATTTCCGGGTAGTTGAGGCGGCTGCGGCGAAAATGCGGGCCCTTGCGCATGATCAGCCTGACCAGAAGAGCCTGCGATGCCTTGGGCAGCGCGTCGAAACAGCTGAGAAAGCGCTGTTCCGCATCGTCGAGCAGATCGGCGTAGCGCTGCTGCACCCAGTTCATTGCCTGCTGGAAGTTGTGCAGGTAATAGAACGGCGGCGGCTGATCAGGGATGCTGTAGGTGGTTGGCTGGTTGGGCATACAGTATTCTGCCCGTGCAGCCGCCTGGGCTTCAAGCCTGGAGTGACGGATGGAGCCCTGCCGACGAATCTGCCTCCGCCGGCGGGGCAGGCGAGTGCGTCAGGTCTGTTCGAGCAGGGCGATGGCATCCTGCGCGCCCATGGCACGCGCCAGGTCCAGGGCGGTCTTGCCCTCGTCATCGGTGGCCTGCGGGTCGGCGCCGGCGCGCAACAAGCGTTCCAGCATGTCGGTGCGGTTGAACATGGCGGCATACATCAGCGGCGGCTTGCCGCCCTGTGGGCAACCGTTGGCGTCGGCGCCATGGGTCAGCAGCAGCTCCAGCATGGCCATGTCACCCTTGAACAGCACGCCGGCCAGGGGTGTCTGGCAGCGGTCATTCGCCAGCTCCGGATCGCTGCCATGGGCGAGCAGCGCTTCGGCGGCGCCAAGCTGGCCGTTGTAGGCGGCCAGCATCAGCAGGCTATCGCCTTTACTGTTGCGCAGGTTGGCGGGCAAGCCGCCTTCCAGCATCGTCTTCAATTGCTCGGCATCGCCATGGCGGGCCAGGTCGAACATGCGTTCGGCGAATGCCAGCGTTTCATCGTCAAGGGCAGGGCGATCGACCATGGTTGTGCTCCTGGAGAAAACCTCATTGTGCCTCCGTCATGCACCCAGGTCACGCTCCACGAATTGAACCATGATTGAACCATGGCAGACGACAACCGGGCTCAAACCGTAACTTCTGCTTTAATGAAGACAGTGATCAGCAACGAGAGGAGGTACCCATGGAATTGCCGAACAAGGAATTGGGTGATCTGTTTGACCAGCTTGGCCTGTCTTCCACACCCGAGGACATCGAGGCCTTTTTTGCCAGCCATTCCCTGCCGCCTGAAATCAAACTGATCGATGCGCCGTTCTGGACCCCGGCCCAGGCCCGGTTTCTCAAGGAGGAAATGCGCGAGGACGCGGAGTGGGCGCCGGTTGTCGATCAACTCAATGTGCGTTTGCACGAAGAATGAGCGCCGGGGCGCTGGTGTCGAGATGAGGCTCAACCGGGCCGCACTCGACACGCCCCGATGGATTATCGCGCTGCGATAGCAGAACCTGGGGTTTTTCTGACTCGGCGCGATCTGGCATGATGTCTGATTGCGCCGAGCCCGAAGCTGTTCGGCCCCCGTATTCTGGACGCTACATGACCTTACGCTTGCTACTCATCCTGGGTGGCCTGAGTGCCTTCGGGCCTCTGGCAATTGATCTCTATCTCCCCGCCTTCCCCGCCATCGCGCAGTTTTTCGAGACCGACAGCGAGCATGTTCAGCTGAGCCTGTCGGCCTATTTCATCGGCCTGGCGATTGGTCAACTCTTCTATGGCCCGCTGGCGGATCGCTTCGGCCGCCGCAAACCGCTGTTGTTCGGTATCGGGCTGTTCACCCTGGCCTCCATCGGTTGCGCCCTGGCGCCCACCCTGGAATGGCTGATCGTGGCGCGCTTTGCCCAGGCCCTGGGCGGCTGCGCGGGTATGGTGGTCAACCGGGCGGTGGTGCGGGACATCTGCACCCCCATCGAGGCCGCCCGGGCTTTCTCGCAACTGATGCTGGTCATGGGTGTGGCGCCGATCCTGGCCCCGCTGGCTGGCGGCTGGCTCATGTTGTTTGGCGGTTGGCAGCTGATTTTTGCCTTCCTGGCGACGTTTGCCGGTGTCTTCGGCTTCCTGGTGTTCTTCCGGCTACCGGAAACCCTGCCGCAACATGTTCCGCCCAGCCGGCTGTCCAGTGCCCTGGGGCGCTACGGCCGGTTGTTGAAGGAACCGCAGTTCATGTTCCACGCGCTGACCGGCGGCATCGCCATGGCTGGCATGTTCGCCTATATCGCCGGTTCGCCGTTTGTCTTCATCGAACTCTATGGCGTGCCGGTGGAACACTATGGTTGGTTCTTCGGCATGAACTCGGCCGGCTTCGTGCTATCGGCGCAATTCAACAGCCGCCTGCTGCGCCGACGCACGCCGCTCAAGCTGCTGAAGATCACTACCCTTTTGTTCATGGGCAGTACCCTGGCGTTGTCGGCGGTGGCGCTGTTCGAACCGCCATCCCTGTGGCCGCTGCTGGTGCCGCTGTTCATGTGCATGGCGCTGCTGGCACTGGTGCTGCCCAACTCCTCGGCCTGTGCGCTGGCCGGACATGGGCATCAGGCTGGGGTGGCGTCGGCGCTGATGGGGACGTTGCAGTTCACCATTGCCGGTATTGTCTCGGCGCTGGTGGGAGCATTGCACAACGGAACGGCGTTACCGATGACCGGGATGATCAGTGTATGCGGCGTTGCGGCAGCCACCATGGCGCTGCTGGCGCGCCGGGCGACACCGGCTGAGGTGGCCGTTGGCGGGCCCGTGAAGAAGTAGGAGGGGGAGAAGCGAAGGCGGGCAGAGGCATCTGCCCGCCATCAGCCTCAGGCGCCGGTCCAGCGCTTGAGGATCAGGGTGGCGTTGGTGCCACCGAAGCCGAAGCTGTTGGACATGATCAGATCAACCGCCTGATCCAGACGCTCGCGCAGGATCGGCAGATCGGCTGCGTTCTCGTCCAGTTCTTCGATGTTGGCCGAGGCGGCGAGGAAGTTGTCGCGCAGCATCAGCAGGCAGTAGATGGCTTCCTGCACACCGGCGGCGCCCAGCGAGTGACCGGACAGGCTCTTGGTGGAGCTGATCTTCGGTGCCTTGTCGCCGAACACTTCACGGATGGCCTTGAGCTCGGCCACATCGCCCACCGGGGTGGAGGTGCCGTGGGTGTTCAGGTAGTCGATGGTGCCTTCGACGGTGGCCATGGCCTGCTGCATGCAGCGTACCGCGCCTTCACCGCTGGGGGCGACCATGTCGTAACCGTCGGAGGTGGCGCCGTAGCCGACGACTTCCGCGTAGATCTTGGCACCACGCGCCTTCGCGTGCTCCAGTTCCTCGACCACCACCATGCCGCCGCCGCCGGCGATGACGAAACCGTCACGCTTGGCGTCGTAGGCACGCGAGGCCTTTTCCGGGGTGTCGTTGTACTGGGTGGACAGGGCGCCCATGGCATCGAACAACATGGATTGGCTCCAGTGCTCCTCTTCACCACCACCGGCGAAGACAATATCCTGCTTGCCCAGCTGGATCTGCTCCATGGCGCTGCCGATGCAATGGGCACTGGTGGCGCAGGCGGAGGAAATGGAGTAGTTGATGCCCTTGATCTTGAACGGGGTAGCCAGACAGGCGGAAACGGTGCTGCCCATGGTGCGCGGCACGCGGTATGGCCCGATCTTCTTCACGCCTTTCTCACGCAGAATGTCGATGGACTCCATCTGGTTCAGCGTGGAGGCGCCACCGCTGCCGGCGATCAGGCCGGTGCGCGGGTTGCTGATCTGTTCTTCGGTCAGGCCAGCGTCGGCGATCGCCTGCTGCATGGACAGGTAGGCAAAGGCCGCGGCATCGCCCATGAAGCGCTTGACCTTGCGGTCGATAGCGGCGTCCAGGTCGATCTTCACGCTGCCGGAGACATGGCTGCGCAGGCCCATTTCTGCGTATTCGGGGTTGTGGGTAATGCCTGACTTGCCTTCTTTCAGGCTGGCAGCCACGCTTTCCAGGTCCTGGCCGAGGCAGGAAACAATGCCCATACCGGTAATCACGACGCGACGCATAGTGATGATCCTCAGAAACTATCAGTAGAAGTGAACAGACCCACCCGCAGACCTTCCGCAGAGTAGATCTCGCGACCGTCGACCGCCATGGTGCCGTCGGCGATGCCCAGAGTCAGGGCGCGGTTGATGGTGCGTTTGATATGTATGGTGTAAGTGACTTTCTTCGCGGTCGGCAGGACCTGCCCGAAGAACTTCACTTCGCCCGAACCCAGTGCCCGGCCGCGGCCTTCAAAGCCGAGCCAGCCAAGGTGAAAACCGACAAGCTGCCACATGGCGTCGAGGCCCAGGCAGCCCGGCATCACCGGGTCGCCTTCGAAGTGACAGGCGAAAAACCAAAGATCGGGATGGATATCCAGTTCGGCAACGATTTCGCCCTTGCCGAAGCGGCCGCCCGTTTCGCTGATGTGGGTGATGCGATCGATCATCAGCATGTTCGGGGCTGGCAACTGTGCGTTACCGGGGCCGAACAACTCGCCACGACTGCATTTAAGCAGATCTTCCCGGCTGAACGCATTTTGTTTTGACATAGAAGCTCCTGCTCTTCCCCGTTCGGTGGGGCGCTATTGTATCGGCATGGCGGGGGGTTGATGAACGATGAAACCCGCCAGCGTAAGCTCAGACTGCTGACGCGGGGCGAAAGTCACACACCCGGACAGACCAGAGGCGTTGAGGATACCCGCGATGCCAGCGCAGGACAAAAATTTATCTGTCTATGCGCTGGCAACGGATGACTTGATAGTCAGTCCAGAACGCCGAATTCGGCCTGGAACTGGTCGCGCAGTTCGCGCTTGAGTACCTTGCCGATGGCGCTGCGCGGCAGCTCGTCGGTGAGGATGAGGCGGTTCAGGCGCTGGGTCTTGCCCACCTGACCGTTGAACCATTGCAGAATGTGTTCGGCGGGCGTGTCGGCGCCGGGCTTGAGCACTGCATAGCCGACCGGGGTTTCACCCCAGCTGGTAGAGCGCACGCCGATAACGGTGACGTCCACCAGGTCCGGATGCTGGCGCAACACAGCCTCCAGGTCACTGGGGTAGATGTTGAAGCCGCCGCTGATGATCATGTCCTTGCGCCGGTCCATCAGGGTGAGAAAGCCCTGTTCATCGAACCGGCCGACATCGCCGGTGCGGATGAAGCGTTTGCCGGTGTGGTCGTACCATTCGGCTTCGGCGGTCTTTTCCGGCTTGTTCAGGTAGCCGCTCATCATGGCGATGGAATGGCCGACTACTTCGCCGATCTCGCCGACCGGCAGTTCATTGCCGTCTTCGTCGATGACCCGCATGTCATGGCCATCCAGTGGCCGACCGACGGTATTCAGCTTGTCGGGGAATTCATGGGCCAGCAGCATGCAGGAGCCACCGCCTTCGGTCATGCCATAGAACTCGACCAGCCCTCCCGGCCAGCGCGCCAGGATGTCGGCCTTGAGTTCACCATGGAAGGGGGCGCTGGTGCTGAACTTGATCTTGAAGCTGGACAGGTCATACCGGTCGAAATCCTCGCGGGCCATGATGCGCTGATACTGCACCGGTACCAGCATGGTATGGGTGGCGCGGTGTTCCTGGGCCAGTTCCAGGTACTTCTGGGCATCGAACTTGCCCATCAGCACCAGCGTCCCGCCCAGGCCGATGGTCGGCAGGAAGGACACCAGCGTGGTATTGGAATACAGCGGGGTGGACATCAGCGTGACGCAATCGGGGCCGTAGCCGAAGGCGATGCCGCGCTGAATGTGCGACCAGCGCATGAGGTGATCATGCACGATGCCCTTGGGCTCGCCGGTGGTGCCGGAGGAATAGATGATGTTGAACAGAGTGTCGGGCTTGAGCGCTACCGGGGTGGGCATGCTGTCGGCCAGCCACTGGCTGAAGCCGGTTTCCGGCTGGCTGTCATCCAGGCTCAACAGCGGTATCTGGATCTGTGCGGTCACCGGTTGCAATGCCCGGGCGACGGGCTGGTCGACGAACAGCAACCTAGCGGCCGAGTCGCGCAACATGGTGACCAGGCTGTCGGCGGTGGACGAGGGCGCCAGCGGGGCGACCACCATGCCGGCGCGCAGGGCCGCGAGAAACAGCACGGTATAAGGTATCGAATTGGCGGCGCAGATGGCGATGGCGTCGCCCGGCTGCAAGCCATCGCGCTGCAACGCGGCGGCGGCACGATTCACCTGGGCATCCAGCTCGGCATAGCTAAACCGTTGTCCATCCTGGATAACGGCGGGATGATCAGCCCGGTGCCTGGCGTTCAGGGCCAGGAGCTCGGGCAGGGTGGTGAAGGGTGATTCCAGAGTGATCGGATAGCTGGCTGCAGCGCTCATGCCTGATGGATTCCTGAAATGATGGAAAGGCACCAGTGTCGCCGTTTGCCCGGGGCGAATCCATCCTTAGGACGTTGCTAAATGCCGGTCAATCAACCGCGCTGATGCAGACCCGATCAGGCCTTAATGCTGTTCGCTTACGGCTCTTGCCTGTCTTTGCGGGCTGGCTCGAATGATACTTGGCCATCCTTTACACCGTCATCCTCGGCGAAGGCCGAGGATCCATGGCTCCGGTTGACTCGAAGTGGCCGGTGGATCCTTCGCCTTCGCGAAGGATGACGGGCTTAAGTGAACAGCATTGCGATCAGGCCCAGCGTTCCAGCACCTGCCGCAGGACCTTGCGCGTCACCGGTTTGCTGACGAAGCCCTGCATGCCGGCGGCTTCGCTGCGCTGGCGGTCTTCCGTGGAGGCGCTGGCGGTCAGCGCGATGCAGGGCCGCGGCTGGATATGCACCTCGGCGCAGTGCTGGAGGTAGCGGCGATAGGCATCGAAGCCATTCATGTCCGGTAGTTGGATATCCATGAAGATCATCGACAAGGCCTGGCTGGGGTCCCTGAGCAACTGCAGGGCCTGCTGTGCATCCTCGGCGAGTACCACCGGGTGGCCCAGACTGCGCAGCATACCCTCCATGACCATCTGGTTGACCGGATTGTCCTCCACCAGCAGTATCGGCAGCAGGCCGATGCGAGCGGCCTCGGGCGGCTGGGTCTCCACCGCCTGCTGCGTCTGGTCGCACAGTTCGAGGGACAGGGTCAGGGTGAAGCAGGAGCCGTCACCGGGCCGACTGGTGGCCTCCAGTTCGCCGCCCATCTTGCGGGCGAAGTTGCGCGCGATGGACAGGCCCAGCCCGGTGCCGCCGAAACGCCGGGAGGTGCTGCTGTCGCCCTGCTGAAAGGCATCGAACATGTGTTCCAGGCGCTCGGGATCGATGCCGATGCCGCTGTCCAGCACCTGACAAGTGAGCTGCAGCATACCGTTGGTGTCCTGCTGCCAGTGCGTGCGCACCTGGATCCCGCCCTGCTCGGTGAATTTGAGCGCGTTGCCCAGCAGATTCACCAGAATCTGCCGCAGGCGCGTCGGGTCGCCCAGCACCCGTGGGGCGGGCGGCTGGCCGCTGCGCTCGATGTGCAGCGACAGGCCTTTCTGACTGGTGGCATATTCGAAGGCGACGGCGGTCCGGTCCAGCAGGGCGGTCAGGTCGAAGGGGATATGCTCCAGCTCGAAGGCTTCGCGTTCGACCCGGGAAAAGTCGAGAATATCGTTGATGACCTTGAGCAGGTGATCGGTGGATTCGCTGGCGATGCG
Organism: Candidatus Pseudomonas excrementavium; assembly: GCA_019116555.1. Classification (GTDB taxonomy): domain Bacteria; phylum Pseudomonadota; class Gammaproteobacteria; order Pseudomonadales; family Pseudomonadaceae; genus Halopseudomonas; species Halopseudomonas excrementavium. Next base: position 6,901 of record DXBL01000190.1, on the reverse strand, counting down.
GCAATATTCGATCTGTTCATTGGTCAGGTCGGTGGTTTCCAGCAATTGCAGCATGCCCATCACGCCATTCATCGGTGTGCGTAACTCGTGACTCATCATCGCCAGGAAGTCCGACTTGGCCCGGCTGGCCTGCTCCGCCTGTTCACGCGCATTGATCAGGTCGGTCATGGCGTTGTGCTGCTGTACTTCGGCCTGCTGCAAGGTGGTCGCCAAGCGGTTGATGTTGGTCATCAACTCGCCGATCTGGTTGCGCTCGCGCACCTCGAGACGGGTATCGAGGCGACCGTCCTGCAGGGCCTGCACGGCTCTACGCATTTCCACCAGCGGCCGGGCGAACGCCCGGGCCAGGCGGGTCGATAACAGAAGGGCGGCCAGCAGCACCGCCGCACCCAGCAGCAGGCTGCGGAACAGAATGCTCCGCTGGCGCTCGACAAAGGGTTGATAACTCAGACTGATGCGCACCTGTCCCAGTTGCTGGGCCTGGCTGGCCTCCGCGGCTTGGGTGTTGAGCAGGAACAGGTCATAGTGCAAGGGGATGCGCTGGCGCTCGATCTGGGCGCTGAACAGGCGCAAGGGGCCGCTGGTTACCGGCGTCTTTTGTTCCATGGCCAGCAACTTGCCGTCCTGGTCGAGCACCTCCACCTTGTGCACATGGGGCATGTTCAAGGAGCCCTTGATCAGATTCTCCAGCAGCTCCAGATTGCCGGTGATGACCCCATACTCGGTAGCCGGCGCCAGTTGGTCGGCGATCAGCTGGCCTGTGGTTTCCATTTCACGGTCGAGCGCTTCCAGCCGGACATGGGTGAAGTACGCCAGCAGGATGACACCGAGGAGAGTGGCCGGGAGCAGGGCGATGGTGATCAGGCGGCGGTTGATGCTGCCGCGTCGGAAGATATTCATCGAGACTGCTCCTGTGCATGGATGCGGCGCATCAGCTCTGCGTCATCTGGCGGCGGCAGGCCAAGCGAGCGCGCTACCTGCTGGTTGCTCAATACGGAAAAGCGATCAGGGTAACGAATGGCAGCGGGTTTCCAGGTTTCCTGCAACATGGCGATAACGCTGTCGGCCATGTTCTCTGGTGAACTGTAGGTAGTGCTCAGACTGCCGGCGGCAATGAAAGGTGCCGACGGGCCTATCAAGACGCGGTTGCGGGCGTAACTGGTCAGTAGCAGGGTCTTGAGGTTTTCCGCATTGTAGAGGGCGGGGTCATCCAGCCCGATCAACACCTCGCTTTGGTTCAATACGTCGGTCAGCACGCGCGGCAACTGATCCTGGCCGGGTATCCCCCGGGAATACAGGTTCACGCCGCGCTGTATGGCTGCCGCCTGCCAGAATCGGGTCTGCCAGCGTTGCTGTTCGCTGAACATCAGGCCGATGGTATCCAGCCGTGGTATCAACAGTTGGGCCAGGATGATCTGCCGCTCGGGCTTGGCGCTGGCCAGCAGTATCTGGACGGAGGCGGGGCGGACCTCGTCATGCAGTTGCTGCAGGCCATCCAGGGTGACATAGGTGGCGATGGTCGGTGTGACAATGGGCTGGCGCAGACGCCAGTGCAGCGCTTCCTGGCCGAGGGTGATCAACAATGATGCGGAATCCGGTGCCGGCGTGCTGGATAGCAGTCGGACCTCGAAGGTGTCCGTCGGCAAGCGGCTGGAAAGGGCCTCGACAAAGTTGCGGGTGAGCGCCGTTTCGCGTGGCGCGACCAGTACTATGCTGTCCGCCCAGACACATAGTGGCAGCAGATACGCCAACGCCAGCATGATCAGCCGAAGCAGTGGCATGACCTGACCCGGTTTTGAAATGGTTGCGGCACGATGACAGTCCTTGTCACTCATTCGGTTCAGAAGTTTAGCCCAGCACTGAGATAAAGGTGGCTGGGGCTGCCATATAAATTTTCATCCCAGGTGAGTGCTTCATCGTCGAGCCGGTATTGCCAGGCCAGCGCCAGGCTCAGGCTGGTGCCCCGCTGGAGGTTGAGTCGCTTTTCTATGCGCGAATCGATGCGCTCGAAACGGCGCTCGTTGAGCTGATCGGCACCGTAGTACATGAGGCTGGTATCGATGTTGCCGGGCCACTGGTGCAGCCAGGTGACGCTGCCCGAATGGTGGGCGGTAAGGCGCTGATCGTATTTGCTGGTCGCGTCGAAATCGATGCGCGCGTGGGTCAGGCGAATGCGATCGGCCCGGCCCGCTTGCCAATCGAGTTCGGTTTCCACACCCTTGAAGCGGATCTGCGAGGCGTTGTTCGGCAGGAAGTTGTCGATCTTCAGCGGCTCGCTGTTCATGCCGGTGATGCGCTCATGGAAAACCCGCACGTCCAGCCGCAGGCCGAGCTGATGGAAATTGCCGTTATAGCCGATTTCCCGCGAGCGCATACGCTCCTGCTCCAGATCGCCGGGACCCTGGGCGTGGCTGTACAGGCTCACCGGTGAATTGACCGGGCCGCTGAGGTTGCGCACGCGATAGCGCCAATCGACATTGTTTTCATACATGTCGGGGGAGCGCACCGCTTCGGCGTAGACGAAGCGCAGGCTGTGCTGGGAGGCCAGGAAGAAATGGGTGGCCAGGCGCGGCGAGAAGGAGTCGCCGATCAGGTGGTCATCCTCGTACATGCCGCCCGCCTGGAACAGCCACCGTGGGTGGGGGCGGTATTCCAGGTTGCCGAAGAGTTGCGCTACTGCATTGTCGAGGGTGCCGGCGAAGTAGGTTTCCGAATCCACCCGGTCGTAGCGGTAACTGGCGCCACTGAGCAGGCGCAGCTGCGGTGACAGGCGCAGGGAATCCTGGATCTCTACCTGATAACGGGTTTCGCGGATATTCTCGTTGATATCCCAGCAGGCCGGTTGGCCATTGGAGTACTGTGCCGTCTCGGCCAGGACCTGGTTGGCCAGTTGCTGCATCTGCCCGGTGTAGGTTTCGCCGGCGCTGCTCAGGTAGCGGTCAATGTACTGATCCAGGGTTTCGGTGCGGCCGGTTTTCTCCAGATAACTGCTGACCTTGCGTGCTGCCAACTGGCTCAATGAATTGAGCTGGCGCAGATGGTCGGAAAACACCACGGGCGAATCACACACCCGCCAGTCGCGCAGGCGCTCCAGGTGCTGGGCATGGGCCTGGATCTGGAGCTGATGGTCGGGGTTCAGGTCGAGGCTCCACAAGCCCTGGGTGGCGAAGTCGTGACCGCGAATATCCGCATCGGGTTGATGACGGTTGATGGCCCGGTCCAGGGGCGCGCTGCCATCCTCGTGATCCAGAAAGGTGCTGTACTCATAATAGCTCTGGCGGCTCGCTTCGCTGGCGGAAAACTGCCAGTCCAGGGTCTGGTTCGGTGTCAATTGCCATAGATGCCGCATGTTCATGCGGCTGGCGCGCAGGCCATCACGGTAGTCGTTGCCGTCTTCATCGTGATCGAAGCCGTCATCCTGCTGGCCGGCGAGACTCAGGCGCCAGCTGTGCAGCAGGTCGCCGCCGCTGTGGCTGGCGTACCCGTCGCGCACGCCCCGGCTGCCCTGGGTATAGTGCAGGCGGGTACCCTGGGTTTCCATCGGCAAGCGGGTGATGATGTTGATGACACCCATGAGCGCGTTGGCGCCATAGGCTGCGGTATTGGGCCCGCGAAAGACTTCGATGCGGTCGATGTCTTCGATGCTCAGGGCGAGTTCGGCCCAGTCCACGGTCGCCAGTCCGGAGCGGTATACCGAGCGCCCGTCGACCAGTACCTGCAGACGCCGGGCCTCGGTGACGTTAGTGCCGTGGTAGTTCACATTGATCTGATTGCCCCGGCGGTAACCGATATGCATGCCGGGCACCTGGCGCAGCAACTCGGGAATATTGCGCGCGCCACTGGCGCGGATCAGCTCCCGGTCGATGACGGTCATGCTGCCGGGAATCTCGGCGGGCGCCTGTTTCAGGCGGGTGGCGCTGAGTATGGTGGGCAACTGCAGGTCATCGAGGTCCGCTGCCTCTGCCATCAGTGTGGGCAGTCCGATGAGCAGTGCGGTCAGAAGAACGAAGGGGCGTGGGGGATGCATGAACATGGGCACCGGGCATTGTTTGGCTGGCGCGCATAGTAAACCAGCCGGCCAGGTTTTTTCATCAGCGCTTCGCTGTTATTGTTCGCGGACATATACTGACGACTGTTCTCTGTCTCAAGGAATTTGCATGACCGACCACAAGGTCCCCGTTACCGTACTGGGTGGCGGCAGTTTCGGTACCACGCTGGCCAACCTGCTGGCGAGCAATGGCGTGCCGGCAACGCTCTGGCTGCGTAATGAAGAACAGGCCAGCGAGATGCGCGACCAGGGGGAAAACACCCGCTACCTGCCGGGGATCAAGCTGGATCCCCGGCTGACCATCACCACCGATATGGCGGCGGCGTTGAGCGCTGCGGAGCTGGTATTCCTGGCCATCCCCAGCGGTGCCTTTCGCAGCGTACTGCAGCAGATCGGTCCGGGGCTGTCCGGCAAGGGGCTGATCAGTACCACCAAGGGCATCGAACAGCCGGGCTTTCTGATGATGAGTCAGATCGTCGAGCAGGAAGTCCCCGAGGCGCGGGTAGCGGTGCTCTCCGGGCCCAACCTGGCGCGGGAGATCGCCGCCGGTGCGCTGACGGCAACGGTGGTGGCCAGCGATGATGCGGCTTTGAGCGCCCAGGTGCAGGAGGTGCTGGGCTGCAACAGTCTGCGCGTGTACGCCAGTCAGGACCGCTACGGGGTCGAATTGGGCGGCGCGCTGAAAAACGTCTATGCGATCATCTCCGGCATGGCGGCAGCCATGGGCGTGGGCGAGAACACCAAAAGCATGCTGATTACCCGGGCGCTGGCGGAAATGACCCGCTTCGCCGTACATATGGGAGCCAACCCGCTGACCTTCCTCGGTCTGGCTGGCGTGGGCGACCTGATCGTCACCTGCACCTCGCCGATGTCACGCAACTATCAGGTGGGCCATGCGTTAGGTAAGGGCCTGACCCTGGAAGAAAGCGTTGCCCGACTCGGGCAGGTAGCCGAGGGGGTCAATACCCTGAAGGTGCTGCGTCAGAAGTCGCTGGAGGAGGGCGTCTATATGCCCTTGGTGGCGGGGCTGCATGCCATCATCTTCGAGCAGCAACCGCTGGCTGATGTCATTGGCCGGCTGATGAGTGCCGAGCAGAAGCACGATGTCGAGTTTTCCGCCTTCATGGCGTGCACCCCATTGACCAAGGAGCAGAAATGAACGCTTTCAAAGAGAACATCACATCGGCCGATTTCTGGCTTCGCCTGATCTATACCCTGTTGTTCGCTGTGGCATGGCAGGTGGTCGAGGTGCTGCTGGCGGCGATTCTGGTGCTGCAGATCGTGTTTCGGTTGTTTACCGGCGAGCCCAACGGGCAGTTGGCCGGTTTCGGTAACAGCCTATCGCAGTATGCCTGGCAGATGGGTCGTTATGTGACCGGGGCCGCCGAAGAGAAACCCTGGCCGTTCATGGAGTGGCCGGATGAAAATGCCGAGTGGCAACCACGCCCGCCCCAGGAGCCGGTAACGGTGGACCCGGCATATGCCGCTCCGGTACCGCCAGCTGCGCCGATCGTGCCTGATACCCATGCGCCAGTGGCCGATGTGACACCGCCGCCGCCCGTGGTGGAGCCCGTGGAGCCCGTGGTTGAAGCTGCACCTGAGGCGCCGACGGTGACCTCGGCGGAGCCAGTGGTGAGCGGCGAGGTTATCGTGCCGGAGCCGCCGGTGCTGCGCCCTGAGGACGAGATCGATGACACCGACGCTACCCCGGGTGACGGCAGCAGGTTGAAGCCATGAGGGTATGGATCCTGCGCCACGGGCAGGCCGAGCCCTCGGCTATCAATGACGCCGAGCGACGTCTGACCGACGCCGGTCGCGCCGAAGTGGCTGATATGGCGGAGCAATTGGCGGGGCATGCCCTGGAAGCGATCATTGCCAGCCCTTATCGCCGGGCCCAGCAGACTGCAGAAGTGATGCGCGAGCAACTCGGGTTTCGCCGCAGTATCATCACGGTGGACTGGTTGACGCCCGACAGCGACCCTCTCGCCGTGCTGGATGAACTGGCCGATCGGGTCGAGGGCGAGGTGTTGCTGGTCAGCCATCAACCCCTGGTCGGGCAATTACTCAGTCTGCTGGTGGACGGACATCGGCAGCGCCATTACCCCATGCCCACCGCCGCGCTGGCCTGCCTGGAGATGCCGCTGCCAGCCGCCGGCGTGGCCGGGCTGATCAGTCTGGCCGACCCGGCCAGCATGCGGGAGCGCAGCTGAGGGAAGTGGCTGGAATTCGCTGGCAGGTCTTATAACAATCACAACTCATCGGTACAGCGGAGTGGGCATGGACAATCAGGCGGGACCGGGAGAGGTCCGGGTACTGGACGCGTTTTTGCAACGGGCTCAGCAGCACCCCGAGCGGATCTGGCTGGTCCAGCCGGTGGCTGGCAACCAGGTGCAGGAACTCAGCTGGGGGCAGGCCGCGGATCAGGCGCGCCGACTCGCTGGCTGGCTGCAGCAGTTGAATCTGCCCGAGCGCAGCACCGTCGCCATCCTCTCGAAGAATTGCGCCCATTGGATCATCTGCGACCTGGCCATCTGGATGGCCGGTCATGTTTCGGTGCCACTGCCGCCGACCCTGCCGGATGACGCCATCCGCCGGATGCTGGAGCACGCCGAGGTCAAGGTGGTCATCGTCGGCAAGCTGGATGACTGGCAGCGTGTACGGCCGGGCTTGCCCAGTGGCATTCCCTGGGTTGGCATGCCGCTGGCCGAGTCCGATGAGCAACTGCTTGACTGGTCGACACTGCAGCAGTCGAGCGAGCCCCTGGCACAGATGGTGACGCGCGATCCGGCCGAGCTGGCCACTATCATGTACACCGCCGGAACCACCGGCGTGCCCAAGGGCTGCATGCTCAGT
>DXBL01000189.1 GCA_019116555.1 Candidatus Pseudomonas excrementavium | reverse complement strand
GTTTTGAAGGCATGCCGGGGCCTGTCGAGAAACCGCAACGACGAGTGCGGGCCGGCCTGAAAGCCCCGCAGGGCGAGTCCTGAAGCGCACATCTGCTGCGTTGTGCTTCTTGTTAAGGGCTACGGCCATTAACTGCGCATCACGCCTTGCATCTGCACGCTTCAGAGCTCGCAGAGAGCGTGAGTAATTGGTCAGCACTTCCTTAATCAAAGGAGACCCGCAGATGCATCCGGCAGAGCAATCGCCCCTCGGCAAGTCCAGCAGCTACAACGGTATCTACACACCGTCACTGTTGTATCCGATCTCGCGTCAGCCCATCTGGCAGGGGCTCGGGTTGGATCCACAACAACTGCCGTTCCATGGCGTGGACGTCTGGAACAGCTACGAGGTCTCCTGGCTGACACCGTCAGGCAAGCCGGAGGTGGCGGCGGTCGAGTTCATCTTTCCGGTCACGGCCAACGCGCGCATCGTCGAATCCAAGTCTTTCAAGCTCTATCTGAACTCCTTCAACCAGACCGTATTCAGTGATCGCGCCGATGTGCTGCGCACCCTCGAATCCGACCTGAGCGTGACCGCGCAGGCGCCGGTGATGGTGCGGTTGCTGAACATGGGGCGGCTGCAGCAGGATGGGATCGGCCGCCTGCCGGGTGAATGCCTGGATGATCTGGACGTGAACATCGATGTGTACGAATACACCCCGGCGTTGCTGCAACGGGTGTCCGGTGGCGGCTGGGCGCGGGAGACTCTGCACAGCCATCTGCTGAAATCCAACTGCCCGGTCACCGGGCAACCGGACTGGGGCAGCGTGATGATCAGCTATGCCGGGCCGGCGATCGACAAGGCGGGGTTGCTGCGCTATCTGGTATCGTTCCGGCAGCATGCGGACTTTCATGAGCAGTGCGTCGAGCGAATCTTTCTCGATCTGCAGCGGGTGCTTGGCGCTGACTGCGAACTGACGGTGTATGCGCGCTACCTGCGACGTGGCGGGCTGGATATCAACCCGTGGCGCTCGACCCGCCCGGGCATGCCGGACAACCTGCGGCTGGCGCGCCAGTAAGACGGGAAATCTGCCCTGCACGCGGGCAGGGCAGGGCAGGTTAGATACCCATGTTAGATAGACTCTGCACGACATTCTGCAAAGTCCCGGCGAGGGTCGGATGCCGTTCGGAGAATTCCTCGATGAGCAGATTGACGCTATCGACCAGGCTGGGATCGGCTACCCCTTCTTCGCCGGCCTCGCTGACCAGCAGGCGTGCCTCAAGATTGTCCGCCAGGGCCTGGACGGCGCTGCGTTCTTCCTCGCTCAGAATGATCTCCGGATCGTTCAATGTCTGCTGCAGGGATTCAAGCTGGGCTTGCAGTTGTTCGTCTGCCATGGTTACTCCTCGATAAGATCCTGAGCACACTATAGCTCTGCGCATTGCTGTCGTCTGCTTGTCGACTGGCGTGTTTGGATTACAATGAGCGCTTGCAGCGGTATCCGCCGCCTCGGTCACTTGCCATCCTGAATGGAGACTTTAGCAACAATGAATCTGATGAACTCCACCGCGCACGGTCTGCTGGCCGGAGCACTCGCCCTGGCGCTGGTTATCCCGGCCTCGGCGAATGAGAGCGAGGATGACTATGCGGCCGAGTATCACAACCCCGATCCCTGGGAGCCGGTCAATCGTGTGGTTTTTCGATTCAACGATACCTTGGATACCTATGCCCTCAAGCCCGTTGCCCAGGGCTACGATCGGGTCATGCCGACCCCGTTGAATGACGGCATCACCAACGTCTTCAACAACCTGGGTGAGCCGAAGAACCTGGTCAACAACCTGTTACAGGGCAAGTTCCACGATGCCAGCGTGGATCTGTCACGGTTTCTGATGAACACCACCGTCGGCGTGGTGGGCCTGTTCGATGTGGCCACTCGCATGGGGTTGCAGCGCAACGACGAGGACCTCGGTCAGACCCTGGGCGCCTGGGGCGTCGGCAGCGGGCCTTATGTCATGCTGCCCTTCTTCGGTCCCAGCACCCTGCGCGACGGCAGCGCCTTTGCCGTTGAAGGCTATGCCGGTTACAGCTACGGCAGCCAGATGGATCACGTGCCCAGCCGCAACACCGCGCTGGGGGTCGATGTGGTCGATACCCGCGCTGGGCTGCTGTCCCAGGAGCGCCTCATCCGCGGTGACAAATATCGTTTCATCCGCAATGTCTGGTTACAGAATCGTGAATACAAGGTGCTGGACGGACAGGTGGAAGACGATTTCTGATCCGGCACCGTCCCGTCGATGGTTGCCTGCCGCAGCGGATGGGAGTAATGTCTGCCCCTTCGGGAGACATCCCCAGGCTTCAGACGTGAGTCTGACTTCGAATACACCCTGTGGCCGAGACGCTCAGCCTGGCTTCTCGGCAATGACGTAGGGAATCTATGCAGCTTCCTGGCACCACTTTGCTGGTTATTGATGATGACGATCAGGTTCGTCAAAGCATCTCGATTCATCTTGAACAGTGTGGCTTCGAGGTACTGCAGGCCAGTCGCGCCCAGGAAGGTCTGGCGCTCGTCACGGACCAGCGTCCGGAACTGGTGCTCTGCGATCTGTACATGTCCGACATGAGCGGCTTCGAGCTGCTCGCCCAGATTGGGGATGCCCGGCCGGACACGCCGGTCGTGGTGATCTCCGATGATGGCGTCATGAGCGATGTGGTCGAGGCCCTGCGCCTGGGTGCCAGCGATTACCTGATCAAGCCCCAGGCGGACCTTGAAGTGCTGGAACACGCGGTACGCCGTTCCCTCGACCGCGCGCGCCTGCGTATCGAGAACCAGCGTATCCGCGAACGTCTCGAGCTGGCCAACCGTGAACTGGAGAATCATCTGCGCGAGCTGCGCGATGACCAGGCGGCGGGGCGGCAGGTACAGCTCAATATGCTGCCGGCCACGCCCTGGGAAAATGGCCAGTACCTGTTCGAACATCGCATCATTCCCTCCCTGTATCTGTCCGGCGACTTCGTCGACTACTTTCGGGTGTCGGAAACCCAGCTGGCCTTCTATCTGGCGGATGTCTCCGGGCATGGCGCCTCATCGGCTTTCGTTACCGTGCTGCTCAAGTTCATGACCACCCGGCTGCTGTACGAGCAGCGCAAGCTGCAGCAACAGGGGCCGATCCGGTTCCAGCCATCGGACGTGCTCGGGCATATCAACCGCAGCTTGATCAGCTGCAACCTGGGCAAGCATGTGACCATGCTCGGCGGCGTCATTGATGAGGCGCAGCAGACCTTGACCTACAGCATTGGTGGCCACCTGCCGTTGCCGGTGCTGTGTGTCGACGGCAAGGCGGACTATCTGCAGGGCAAGGGTCGGCCGGTGGGGCTGTTTCCCGAAGCGGAATTTGAAAACCACCAGATCCCGCTGCCGTCCCGGTTTTCCCTGACGCTGTGCTCGGATGGCGTGCTTGATTGCATCGAAGGGACTACCCTGAAGGAAAAGGAAGACCGGTTGCCGGAGCTGATCGGTCAGGCAGGAGGAGACATGCAGCGTTTCATGCAACTGCTCGGCCTCGACCAGACCAAGGTGATGCCGGATGATATCTCAGTTTTGCTGTTGAGCAGGATATCGGAATGATGACCACGGGCAGGATTCAGTTCGCTGAATCCGAAAGTACTTTTATCCTGAAATTCATCGGTGATGTGCGTCTGACGCTCTGTGCAGCGCTGGATGCCTACATCGAAAAGATCTTCAGCAGCCTGAACTTCGGCTGTATCGTCATCGACCTGACGGAAACCGACAACATCGACAGTACCTCCCTGGGCCTGCTGGCCAAGCTGTCGATCCTGTCACGGGACAGAGTCGGTCTGCTGCCAACCCTGGTATCCACCCATGACGACATGAATCGGCTGCTGCAGAGCATGGGATTCGACCAGATCTTCAATATTGTGACCGAGTCCACGCCCACCGATACCGAACTGCAGGATCTACCCGGCCAGATCATGTCCGAAGAGCAGGTGAAGTGCCGGGTGCTGGAGGCGCATCGTATTCTGATGAACCTCAACGAGCACAACCGGGCGGCCTTCACCGACCTGGTCAGCACCCTGGAATCAGGCCACTGAGGCGGCCCGTTCGCTGAGCAACTTTTCCAGTTTGAGTTGATCCGCAGCGAAGGCGCGGATGCCTTCGGCGAGCTTCTCCGTAGCCATGGCATCCTCGTTGTGCGCCCAGCGAAAAGCCGGCTCGTCCAACACCTGCCGTTGATCATCCGAGCCGCTGGTCAGCAGACTGGAAGGCGTCAGCGCACCGGATTCCTCCGCCAATTGCTGCAGCAGGGCGTGGCTGATGGTCAGACGATCGCATCCGCACAGCGCTTCGATCTGGCCGATATTACGAAAGCTCGCGCCCATGACGACGGTCGCATACAGGTGCTGCTTGTAGTAGCGGAAGATACGCGCCACCGACTGTACACCCGGGTCGTCCGCGCCCTGGTAATCACGGCCGTCGCGTTGCTTGTACCAATCGTAGATGCGCCCGACGAAGGGCGAAATCAGGAACACGCCGGCATCGGCGCAGGCCTGGGCCTGGGCGAAGGAAAACAGCAGTGTCAGGTTGCACTGGATGCCTTCGCGCTCCAGTTCCGCAGCGGCCTGGATACCTTCCCAGGTTGCGGCAATCTTGATCAGCACCCGGTCACGGGTAACGCCGGCCTGCTCGTACAGTTCGATCAGCTTGCGGGCCTTGTCGAGGGTGGCGGCGCGGTCGAAGGAGAGCCGGGCATCCACCTCGGTGGAGATTCGTCCGGGGATCAGCTCGATGATGTCGCTGCCAACGGCCACCGCGAAGTGATCGCAGGCATCGGCAATAAGATCGTAACTGCCGGCCGCCTGTTGCAGCGCTCGGTCCAGCAAATGGCTGTAATCCGGCTGCTGGGCCGCTTTCAGCAGCAGGGAAGGGTTGGTGGTGGCATCCACCGGTTGCAGGGTACGGATGGCGTCGATGTCACCGGTGTCGGCGACAATCAACGTATGCTGACGGAGACTATCCAGTTTGCTGGTCATTTTGGCCCGAGGTGATTGCGAAGAAAGTGGACTTCGACCTTACCTCAAGCCTGTTACAGGGGGCAATCCCGCGGTTCGGTGCGTTCGGCCATCTGCGTGACCAACTGGTCATAGAGTGTCAGCGGCTGGTCGGTGCGATGGACTTCAGTGCTCAACTGTCGGCGAAAATGCCGTGCGCCCGGGAGCCCCTGGAACAGCCCGAGGATATGCCGGGTAACGTGGTGCATCATGCCGCCCTGGGCAAGATGCGCGGCGATGTAGGGCCGCAGCGCTTCCAGCACCTCGATGCGACTGCGCACTGGGGTCTCGTCTGCATAGAATCGCCGATCCACCTCTGCCAGCAGATAGGGATTGTGATAGGCCTCACGGCCGACCAT
>DXBL01000021.1 GCA_019116555.1 Candidatus Pseudomonas excrementavium | reverse complement strand
CGACGGAATGCGCTGCTCGGCAGGGAGCTTGAGCCAAGGGAGCATCAGGATGGTGACAGTCGGGATGACTGGGTCATGGACGGCAGTAGGGATAGAAAAAGTGGGGGCGGATTATTCCGCCCCCTTTTTTTGTTCTGCACAATCTTGAATTGACAGCTTCTCCTGCCTCGCGCGTCATCTTCTTCTCGTCTGATCAGACGATGCCAGCCGCAATCAGAGTTTCCAGAATCGATGCAATTGATACCGGACAGCTGGGGCCGAGCCGTTGCCGTGAGGCATGGTTGGCCTGATGACCGGTCCATTCGCTCTGGAGATCACCATGGCAGGCACCGAACAACAACAACTCGCCCAAGCTTATACCCCCCTTACCATCGGCCCGTTGACACTGCGCAACCGCTTCATCAAGTCCGCCACCAACGAAGGCATGTCGCCGGACGGGGTGCCGTCACGGCAGCTCGTGCAGTTTCATGCGGGGATGGCCGCCGGTGGGGTCGGCCTGACCACAGTGGCCTACTGTGCGGTCAGCGCCGATGGTTGCACCTTGCCCAACCAGATATGCATGGACCGCCCCACACTGCCGCATCTGCGTGCCCTGACTGATGCCGTGCATGCGGAAAACGGCGCGGTATCGGCACAGATCACCCATGGCGGCTGCTTCACCTTCATCAAGGGACCGGGGCGGCCGCTGTCGGCCAGCGGCGGTTTCAACAAGATCGGCCTGATGAGCGGGCAATACCTCAAGCAGGAGATGAGCGTGGCGGACATGCAGGGGGTGGCGGCGGACTTTGCCACGGCTGCCGAGCTGGCCCGTGAGGCCGGTTTCGACGCGGTGGAAATCCACATGGGCCATGGCTACCTGCTCAGCCAGTTCATCTCGCCGCTGTACAACAAGCGCCGGGATGAATACGGCGGCAGCCTGGCCAATCGCATGCGCTTTCCACGCCAGGTATTGCGCCGGGTGCTGGATGCGGTAGGCGACGAGCTGGCGGTGATCTGCAAGTACAGCATCACCGAGGGCGTGCGTGGGGGCAACAGCATCGACGATGGTGTGGGTATCGCTCGGGAGCTGGCGGCAGAAGGGGCGCATCTGCTGGTGCTGAGCGCAGGCATGAACGCCGAATCCATCACCACCATGTTCGGCTCCTCGTTTCCGCCGGAGAACCGTGCGGTGGTGACCAACCCGGTCATGAAGGGGGCCATGTTCCTGCAGTCGCTGGTCGAGAAACCGGTCCCGTTCCGTGAGTTGTATCTGCTGGAGCATGCCCGCAAGGTGCGCGCCGCCGTGGATGTGCCGCTGGCCTATCTGGGCGGGGTGACCTCAGCTGCGGGGGTGGCCCAACTGATGTCTGAAGGTTTCGACACACTGGCCATGGGCCGGGTGCTGATCCATGACCCGGCCTGGGTCAACCGTCTGCGTGAGGGGCAGATCCAGCGCTCCGGCTGTACTGCCTGCAATCGGTGCGTAACCATGATGTACACCGAGGGCGGCACCAGCTGTGTGCTGGGCAGTCAGGGTGATGCGGTGCTTAACCGCATACCTGCGGCAGGCTGAATATCTCCATAACAACAAAACAGAAGGATGCCGCAATGCTGGCTGACAAGACCTATTCCCCCTCCCGTGCATGCTCGCTGGCTGCAGTCCCGGGCTGGGATCTGGAAACCGATGTTGTAGTGGTGGGCTTTGGTGCCGCCGGCGCTTGTGCGGCGATTGAGGCATGCCAGGCTGGTGTCGAGGTGGTGGTGCTGGAAGTGGCAGGGGTGGGCGGCGGTAGTGCCAGCTTGTCGGGTGGCGAGGTGTACGTGGGCGGCAACGGTGGCACCGATGTGCAGCGCGAGCATGGCTTCGAAGATGCCACCGAGGATTTTCGCAAATACCTGATGCTGGCTGGCGGCCCGGCCGCCGATGCCGAACGCGTGACGATCTATGCCGATAACGGCGTGGCGCATTTCAACTGGCTGCGTGAGCAGGGCGTGCCCTTCAAGGGTACCTATCTGCCGGGCAAATGGATCGAGCCGCCAACCGACGATACCCTGCTGTGGTCCGGTAACGAGAAGTCCTGGCCCTATCTGGAGCAGGCCAGGCCGGCACCGCGTGGCCACACCGTGCAGTTCGTCGGCTGGGGTGGCGGCCAGGTGCTGATGGAAACCCTGTGTGCCCGTGCCGAGGAGCTGGGTGCGCAGGTGCGCTATGACAGCCGGGCTCTGGCGCTGGTGGTGGATGAGCGGCAGCGTGTGGTCGGTGTGGTCACCCGCGAGGCGGGTACGCCGCGCTTCGTGCGGGCGCGGCGCGGAGTGGTGCTCTGCGCCGGCGGTTTCATCAGCAACACTGCCATGGTCCAGCGCTTCGCTCCCGCTGCGCTGGAGTGTGAGCTGCAGGTCAGTGCCGGCAATGATGACGGCGCCGGTATCCGCATGGGCATGAGTGTGGGGGCGGCCACGCTGAACATGCAGGAATTCTTCGCCACCCTACCGTTCTTCCCGCCCGCCTCGCTGGTGAAGGGGATATTCATCAACGAACGGGGGCAGCGTTTCGTCAACGAGGATTGTTATCACGGACGGGTTGCCCACCATGTGCTGCGCCAGCCCAATGGTCGTGCCTGGTTGCTGGTCGATAACGAAATATTCGGCCGCCCGGTGATTCAGGAGGATATCCAGGTGGCGGCGGTGGGCGAGAGCTGGGAGGAGGTCGAGCAGGAGCTGGGCTTGCCGGCTGGTGCATTGGTGCACACTGTCGAGGAATTCAATCGGCTGGCGGCCCAGGGGCATGATCCGTATTTCCACAAGACCGCCGAATGGCTGCGTCCCTTGACCGAGCCGCCGTTTGCCGCGCTGAGCTACTGCAAGGGAGATTTCCAGGGCCATGCCTTCACTCTGGGCGGGCTGGCCACGCGCCCTGGCGGCGAGGTGCTGGATGCCGACGCCCAGCCGATCGCCGGGCTGTATGCCGCCGGGCGCACCGCCTGTGGGCTGCCGCGCTGGGGGGAGGGCTACAGCTCGGGCCTGTCGCTGGGCGATTCTACCTTCTTCGGTCGGCTGGCCGGGCGCAGCGCGGCGGCGGGCGACTGATTGTCCGGTACCGCTAATCGTCCGTCCGGACGACGTCGCGAAGCTGGGGCTGGCGTTAGAGTCGAGGCATAACCAAGGCCGGGTCGGCGATCTGGTGAGAACAACAAGCAGGTAACACAATGAATGAGCTAGAAGTATTTCGCCAGGAAACCCGAGCCTGGCTCGAAGCCAATTGCCCGGCTTCCATGCGTACGCCCATGCCCTCCGACGAGATGGTCTGGGGTGGGCGTACGGTCGAGTTCAAGCATGAGGATCAACGCCTGTGGTTTGAGCGCATGCGCGACAAGGGCTGGTTCTGCCCCGACTGGCCGGTGGAATATGGCGGTGGCGGACTGAGTCCGCAGCAAGTAGCCATTCTCGATGTGGAAATGCGTCGTCTGCACTGTCGTCCGCCACAGATCAACCTGGGTATCTGGATGCTCGGGCCGGTGTTGCTGGAATTCGCCAGTGAGGAGCAGAAGCAGCGCTTCCTGCCGCCCATGGCCCGGGGCGAGATTCGCTGGTGCCAGGGTTTTTCCGAGCCCAATGCCGGCTCCGACCTGGCCAGCCTGCGTACCAGTGCGGTGGTCGATGGTGATGATTTCGTGGTCAACGGCACCAAGATCTGGACCTCCTATGGCAACAAGTCCGACTGGATGTATGCGCTGGTGCGCACCGGGCCCCAGGAGCCCAAGCAGGCCGGCATTAGCCTGATCGTACTGGACATGACCTCGCCCGGGGTGAGTGTTTCGCCGATCGACCTGATCAGCGGTAAGTCCAGTTTCTGCCAGGTGTTCTTCGACAATGTCCGGGTGCCGCGCTCGCAACTGATCGGCGAGCTGAATGCGGGTTGGTCGCTGGGCAAGGCGTTGCTGCAGCATGAGCGCAGCGCCATGTCGAAGTTCAGCGAGTCGGCTCTGCCGACACATTTCGATCTTGACGAGTTCCTTGGCAAATATCTGGCTAACCCGCAGACCACGGCCGAAACGGTCCTGCAGCAGCGGGCCGTCGCCTGCCTGATGGAGGAGGAAAGTTTCCGGCTGACCAGCCAGCGGATCTTCGAGACCCTGCGAGCCCGGCAGGATGCGTCCGGCCTGATGGCTATCGCCAAGCTGGTGCATACCGAGCAGGAACGCAGCAAGTTCGAACTGTTGCTGGAGATCATGGGCAACCATGCCATGGGCTGGCAGGGCGAAGGCTTCGACCAGCGTGAGCTGGATCTCACCGGCGCCTGGCTGATGAGCTTTGCCCAGACCATTGCCGGCGGCTCGTCGGAAGTGCAGTTGAACGTGATTGCCAAGCGCGTGCTTGGCCTGCCGGAAGCCAAGTGAGGAGAGTGCCGTGAGTCTGGTTTACAACGAAGATCAACTGCAACTGCAGGACAGCGCACGTGACTTCCTCTCGGCGCGCTCGCCGGTTTCCGTGCAACGGGCGATACGCGACCAGGGTATTGCCGCTGGCTACGACGCCGACGTCTGGCAGGGCATGCTGGAGCTGGGCTGGAGCGCAGTGGCATTCAGTGAAGAGGATGGCGGGCTGGATTTCGGCTTTGCCGGCTTTGCACCCCTTTTTGAAGAGATTGGTCGCCATCTGAGTGCCTCGCCACTACTGGGTAGCGTGGTGTTGTGTGGCGGGCTGATCGAACAGCTCGGCACTGCCGGACAGCGCCAGCAATGGTTGCCGCAACTGATCAGTGGCGAGCTGCGTCTGGCACTGGCGCTGGAAGAGTCGGCCCGCCACGCACCGGAAGATAGCGCGCTCAGCGCCCAGGCCGATGCTGACGGCTGGCTGCTCGATGGTGAGAAGCTCTGGGTGGCCGACGCCCGCGAGGCGGACGGCTGGCTGGTGGTGGCGCGTGAGGCCGACGGCGGCTGCGGTGTATTCCTGGTCCGCGCCGGCACGCCTGGTGTGCAACTTGAGGCGCGGCAGATGATCGATGCACGTAATATGGCGGCGCTTCGCTTGCGCAAGGTGCGGCTGAAGGCTGATAGCCGGCTGGGTAGTGCCGATGCTGCCGAGGCGCTTGATCTGGTGCTGGATCGTGGGCGCAGTTGCCTGGCGGCAGAGCTGCTGGGCATGGCCGAAACCGCCTTCCAGATGACCATCGAATACCTCAAGACCCGGGTGCAGTTTGGTGTCCCGATCGGCAGCTTCCAGGCCCTGCAGCACCGTGCGGCCCGCCTGTATACCGACCTGCAGCTGGCGCGCAGCAGCGTGATGGCCGCCTTCGCCCAGCTCGATCGCCCGGGCAGCGATGACCGTGAACGTCGCCGTCTGGTCAGCCTGGCCAAGTGGAAGGCCGGCCAGATGGCCCAGCGGGTCAGTAACGAGGCGATACAGATGCACGGTGGCATTGGCGTTACCGATGAATATGATCTGGGGCTGTTTCTCAAGCGCATGCGCGTAGCGCAGAACCAGCTGGGCAACAGTGATTACCACTGCCAGCGATACAGCGACAACCGCAGCGCCTGAAGCCGCCCCCTGGCGAACTACAAAAATTACAAAGAGGTAACCATGCACACCAGTCTCGTGGATCAATGGCGGACGTGTAACCAGCAATTGCTGAGCGCCCAATCGCCCTTCGCCCTGGGTGAAGACCAACAAGGTCGCAAATACTTCATCAATGCCCCGGCGACCCTTACCGAGGCCATCCAGGCCGGTCGTCGCCACGGTGACGCGCCGTTCCTGCTGTGGTGTGACCAACGCTACAGCTTTGCCGAGTTCTACGCGGCTGCCGACCGCATGACCGCTGCGCTGCAGCAGGTCCT
>DXBL01000188.1 GCA_019116555.1 Candidatus Pseudomonas excrementavium | reverse complement strand
AGGTAGTGATCGACCCCGCGGGCTTCGCGTTGCCACAGATCGAAGGCCAGTCGCCAGGCCATGGATTGATCACGCAGACGGCGCACGCGCTGGCCGGCGGTAATGCTTTCCTGCAGTGGCAGACCGAGATCGTCCCGGCTCAGGCGTAGCCGGGCCTTCCGGGCTGCGACCGACAGCGGTTGGTATTCCCGGCTGTCGATACGGTTGTAGCAACAGGGCGAGATGGCGATCTGGGCACAGCCACGGGCGGCGGCCTGCTGCAGCAGGGTTATGTGCAATTGTCCACAGGCATGCAGGGCCACCACGCTGTGCTGCGGCTGCAGCCATTGCCAGGCAGCGGGAGTCAGCACATCGGTATCCACATGACGACTGTCGATGCCGATTTCCGCTCCCAGCGCTTCTCCTGCCCGGTTGAGCGCCGCATCGTGCTCCAGGCAGAGCAGGGGCTGCCCGCCCTGCCAGGCCAGCAGGCGGCCCAGATGGCCTTTGCCGGCACACCAGTCCAGCCATTCGCTGGGAGACTGCTGCCATTGGTGGGTGGTGCAATCAGCGAACCGAGTGATCTGCTGCCATTTGCGTCCGGGAATATGTCGCGTCAGCCGCTCCGGAATTTCTGCCGATGTTGTCCGGCTCCAATTCGGCAACTGGGTCAGCTCATAGGCCTGTCGGGCCAGAGTGGCATACGGCTCGGGGGCGGCCAGCCGATGCGGTTGGTTGTGCGCCGCCTCGGCCTGTTCCAGGGTGCGTGAACGCAGCCAGGCGGCCAGCTCCGGCAGCTCGGCCTCCCAGGGTAATATCGGCGTGGTGAAGGGCTTGGCGCGCCAGAGCGCCTGGTGTTCATGCAGCCAGGCGTCCAGCTCGGCGAAGCGGGCAGCGTAATCGATGCCCGTTTCAGCGGTTGCGGCTGGCATCCACTTTCAGCCAGCGCTCGACCAGCTTGAACAGCTGGGTGAACACCAGGGTGATGACCAGGTAGATCAGGCCGGCGATCAGGAAAAACATCTCGTATTGATAAGTCCGGGCGTTCAGGGTGCGCACCACGCCCATGATGTCCAGCAGGGTGACGGTGTATACCACTGCGCTGGCCTTGAGCATGAGGATGACCTCGTTGCCGTAGGCCGGCAGGCCGATACGGATGGCCCGCGGCAGGATGATGTGCTGCAGCGCCTGGCGCCTGGACATGCCCAGCGCCCGCGCCGCTTCGACCTCACCCGGCGGCACCGCCTGGATCGCGCCGCGCAGGATCTCGGCGATATAGGCCGCGGTGTGCAGAGTCATGGTGATCAACGCGCACCAGTAGGGCTCGCGCAGGTAGGGCCACAGGACGCTGTCGCGTACCACATCGAACTGCGACAGACCGTAGTACACCAGAAACAGCTGCAGCAACAGCGGTGTGCCGCGGAAGAAGAAGATATAGCTGTACGGCAGCGCACGGATATACCAGTGTCGGGAGGCACGGGCCAACCCCAGCGGAATGGCGAAGAACAACCCGACGATGACGGCGATGCCAACCAGTTGCAGGGTTACCAGGGTGCCGTCCCACAGCATCGGCGCCCAGCGGATGATCATTTCCCAGCGTTCGGCCCAGGTCACAGTTCAGTCCTCGTATAGCCCCGGTTGGCGCGATACTCGAACCAGTGCAGCGCTCCCATGATGATGACGGTCAGACCGAGATAGATCAGCGCGGCCATGAAGTAGAAAGTGAAGGGTTCCTTGGTCGCGTTGGCCGCCACCTGGGCCTTGCGCATGATCTCTTCCAGGGAGATCAGCGAGACCAGCGCGGTATCCTTGAGCATGATCAGATACAGATTGCCCAAACCCGGCAGTGCCACGCGCCACAATTGCGGCAGGGTGATGCGCCAGAAGATCCGCAGTCGCGACATGCCCAGCGCCAGACCGGCCTCACGCTGGCCCGGCGGAATCGACAGCAGCGCGCCACGGAATACCTCGGTGGCATAGGCGCCGAAGCACAGCGCCAGGGCGATGGTTCCCGCGGCGAAGGGGCTGAGCGTCAGGTAGGGGTTGCCGAAATGGCTGCCCAGCCAGTTCATGATCGAGGTGGTGCCGTAATAGGCCATCAGCACCCAGAGGGTTTCCGGCACTCCCCGTACCACCGAGGTGTAGAAGCCGCCGACACCGCGCAGCGCAACGCTGTTGGATATCTTGGCGCTGGCACCCAGCAGGCCCAGCAGCAGGCCCAGGGCCACCGAGGCCAGGGACAAACGTATGGTCATCCAGGTCCCTTCAATCAGGGCTGGACCGAATCCGTGCAAATCGAGCATGAGGGTCAGGGTCAGTTGGTCAGCGCAACCGGGCCCCGCAGGGCCCGGTCAGTCATCAGTAAATGCTGAAGGGGAAGTATTTGGCGTTGATCTTCTCGTAGGTACCGTCGTCGACGATTTCCTTCAGCGCCTTGTTCAGACGCTCGCGCAGCGGGTCGCCCTTGCGCACGGCAATGCCGATCTTGTCGTCATCGAATACCGGGTCACCCTTGAATTCGAAGTCGGAGCCCGCCTCGCTCTGCAACCATTCGTACTGGACGAAGACATCGGCCAGCACGCCATCGATGCGGCCGGAAGCCATATCGAGGTAGGCGTTTTCCTGGGTGTCGTAGAGGCGGATGCTGACCACGTCGCCCAGGTCTTCTTCCAGCCACTGCCCGGCGATGGTCGCGCGCTGAGCACCGATGGTCTTACCCTTCAGGTAATCCTTGTCCACCTTGAAGTCGCTCTTCTTCGGTGCGACGAACTGCAGCTTATTGGTGTAGTAGGGATCGGTGAAGTCCACCGCGCGCTTGCGCTCATCGGTGATCGACATGGAGGCGACGATGAAGTCGAAGCGGCGGGTGTTCAGTGCCGGGATGATGCCGTCCCAGTCGGAGGTGACCACACTGCATTCGGCACCCATCTTCTCGCACAGGGCATGGGCGATATCCAGATCGAAGCCCACGGCCTTGCCGGTGTTGTCGATTTCGTTGAAGGGAGGATAGGCTCCCTCGGTGCCGATGCGCAGTTTATCCGCTGCAACTGCCTGACCGCCGAGGAGAACGGCGGTCAATGCCGCCAGGAGAACTGCCTTGTAGCTTTTCATCGATACTGCTCCTTCTTGTGGCTGGACATGAATTGCTTGCAACGCTCGGAGCTGGGATTGTCGAATACCTGCTCCGGCGTGCCGATCTCTTCCACCTGTCCCTGGTGCAGAAATACCACCTGACTGGACACCTGACGGGCGAACCCCATTTCATGGGTCACCAACAGCATAGTACGTCCTTCGTCCGCCAGCGCCCGAATCACCATCAGTACTTCCTGGACCATTTCCGGATCCAGAGCCGAGGTAGGTTCGTCGAACAGGATGACCTGCGGCTGCATGGCCAGGGTCCGGGCGATGGCGGCGCGCTGTTGCTGGCCACCGGACAGCTGCGCGGGGAAG
Organism: Candidatus Pseudomonas excrementavium; assembly: GCA_019116555.1. Lineage (GTDB taxonomy): Bacteria > Pseudomonadota > Gammaproteobacteria > Pseudomonadales > Pseudomonadaceae > Halopseudomonas > Halopseudomonas excrementavium. Next base: position 1,884 of record DXBL01000188.1, on the reverse strand, counting down.
GCGTCACGCTTGTCGGCGATACCGACCTTCTCCAGAAACACCTCGGCAGCGGCCACGGCATCGACCTTGGACTGACCCAGCACGCGGCGCGGCGCCTCGATGATATTGTCGAGGATGCTCATGTGCGGCCAGAGATTGAAGCTCTGGAACACGAAGCCGACCCGTGCCCGCAGGCGATTGATCTGGGCGTTGTCGGCCGCGACCAGAGCACCATCGCGGCTGGCCTTGAGCTTGATTTCCTCACCGGCGACCAGGATCTGGCCGGCGTGCGGATTCTCCAGCAGGTTGATGCAACGCAGCAGGGTGCTTTTGCCGGAGCCGGACGAGCCGAGGATGGAGATCACGTCGCCGTCGCGGGCAACCAGATCAACACCCTTGAGTACCTCCAGGTCGCCATAGCGCTTGTGCAGGTTGCGCACTTCGAGAGCAGGGGGTGTCACGTATCGTTATCCATTTTGAAGCAATTCGGCAAAGCTAGCACAGCCGTTGGGTTCGACCAACAATCCGTTATGCCGACCCGACCAACACCATCGGCTCTGCTCGATTGCATTTCACCAGCCAGATCTCGACAGACAACGAAGCTCGACTGGCCGCTGACAGGGGTGGTGCCAGGCCGACCTGACTGACCGGTCGCCGCAACACGCCAATAAAAAAGCCCGCTGGTGTAAGCCAGCGGGCTTGAAATAATGGTGCCCGGGGACGGAATCGAACCGCCGACACGGGGATTTTCAATCCCCTGCTCTACCGACTGAGCTACCCGGGCAACGGGGCGCTATTAAACGATTCGAGGCCCTGCATGTCAAGCGTCGGCCAAAGATATTTTCACTTTTTTCAGCCGCTTAGACGAAAAGCCTGATTTTCAGGCGCTGGGCGGAACGTAACCGTCGGCCTGGGCGTACTCCTCGCCGGCGAGAAACTTGTCCATCTCCACCTGCAGGAACTTGCGGTCCTCGGCATCCATCATGTTCAGCCGGCGCTCGTTGATCAGCATGGTCTGGTGGGCCTGCCACTCATCCCAGGCCTTCTTCGAGACGTCTTTGAAGATGGCTTCCCCCTTGGGACCGGGGTATGGCGGCCGATCGAGGCCGGGCAGTTCCTGCTTGTATTTGCGACATAACACCGTGCGCGACATGGGCGTTCTCCTCAAACAACCGGATCGAGAATCTGTTCTGCCCGCTTGAGCAATTTGCTGACCGGCGCGGCCAGGCCCAGGCGGGAAGGTTGGCGCAGGTTATACCAGACCTGCCCGGCTTCGGCCACGCCCGGTGTCGGGCTGACCCGCACCAGCAGCGGCTGGATATCCAGATGGAAATGGCTGAAGGTATGCCGCAACGGCGCGAGTGTTTCGGTCGCCTGCACCGGCCAGCCCAGCCGTTCGAGCAGTTGCTCCAGCGCAACATGATCATCCAGTTGCGGCGGACACCAGAGCCCGCCCCACAGACCGCTGTCCGGCCGCCGCTGCAGCCAGATGTCACCTTCCGGGTTGACCAGCAGTGGCATCACGCATTGGCGCACCGGCAACGTCTTGCGCGGCTTGGAGTGCGGGTAGGCACTGGGCGCACCCAGCATGCGCGCCGCGCACCCCGTCTGCACCGGACACAGCAGGCACGTTGGCTTGCTGCGGGTGCACAGGGTCGCCCCCAGGTCCATCATCGCCTGGGTGTAGTGATTGAAACGCTGCTGCGGCGTGTAACCTTCGGCAATCTGCCACAGCCGATCATGGACCGCCTTCTCACCGGGCCAGCCTTCGACCGCGTGATAGCGCGCCAGCACGCGCTTGACGTTGCCATCCAGAATGGCTGCGCGCAGCCCCATGCTCAGACTGGCGATGGCACCGGCGGTGGAACGGCCGATCCCCGGCAGCGCCTCCAGGCCCTCGACACT
>DXBL01000187.1 GCA_019116555.1 Candidatus Pseudomonas excrementavium | reverse complement strand
TGAAATGGCATGGGACCATTGCTGATAACTGCGGTACGTTCTTCTCAAGCTCTGATGTGGTGGGACGTGGGTGTAACGACCGCCTCGTATATGCGGGCATGGATATGCCCCAGGGTATGCAGCCTGACTACACCTACATCGCTCGCTCCCAAAAAGACAAGGAAGCGAGTGATAGTGGCCAGTTTGGTGTTGCTTTCCGTTGGTTTGTACCTGAATTGAATAACACCGAGTTCGGCTTCTATGCCATGAACTATCATAGCCGTGCTCCGATTTATTCCAACGTGGCTGGTCGTTTCGCCGGGCCTAACGCGCTGCTCGAATTGGGCGCGATCACACCAGAACAGTTCGCACAATTGATTTCGCCGATCCAAGGATATGATGGCGGCATAGGTGGCGCGGGGTACTTCTTCGAGCACCCGGAAGATATTCGCCTGTTTGGTATCAGTTTTGGTACTGACATCGGCGGCACTTCCGTTGCTGGTGAATTGAGCTATCGCCCCAATATGCCGCTGCAAATCAACTCGGGGGATATGAGCCGAACTGCTCTAATGGGAACTGGATCTGGAACCCCATTCCTAGGTGGTCAGGACAATACGCACCGTGATCTCACAGATTTGGCGCCTGGTGATTATATTCAGGGTTACGAGCGCAAGGAGTTCTGGCAAGCTTCTATGAGCGCGGTGCATTTTGTTGACCGCATACTGGGAGCCAGCCGGCTGGCTTTGATAGGTGAAGTCGGGGCCAACTATATCAGTGGCATTGAAGGCAACGGGCCGCGGTTCGGACGTGATTCACTGTTCGGTCAAAGCCCATGGCAGACCGGTGACGGCCAAGCTGTAGGCGAATGCTCATCCAACTCAGGTGCCGCAGGTGAGTCTCCTCGCGCCGCCAGCTGGTGTGAGAACGACGGTTTCTACACCGACTTTTCCTGGGGTTATCGCATACGTGCATCCCTGGATTACAGCAACGTCTTCGCCGGTATCAACCTGACTCCAAACATCGCCTGGTCTCATGACGTTGAAGGTTACAGCCCCAACTTCACCGAGAACGCCAAGTCGATCAGCGTCGGGGTGAATGCCGATTACGCCAACAAGTACAACGCCAGCCTCAGCTACACCAACTTCTTTGACGGCAAGTACAACACCCTGGTTGACCGCGATTTTGCCGCTGTCAGCTTCGGCGTAAGTTTCTAAGCAGGCTAGGAGAAAAAAATGCATATGCAGAAAACAATAATCGGTGCCTGCGGTCTGGCGCTCAGCTTGATTGCCACCAGTATTGCAGCACAGAGTCTTACCCAGTCTGAGATCGATCAATTGGGCACCAGCCTGACGCCCATTGGGGCGGAGAAGGCGGGGAACGCGGCGGGTACCATTCCTGAGTGGACGGGTGGTCTGCCCACCGATGCGGGGCAGAATCTGCCCAACCACTTCCTGGAGAACCCGTTCAAGAGCGAACAACCAGAGTTCGTGATTACTGCGCAGAACTACCAGCAATACAAAGAGAATCTGACGCCAGGCCAGGTGGCGTTGTTCGAACGCTATCCGGAAACCTTCCGTATGCCGGTGTACCAGACCCACCGTAGCGTTGGCTATCCGCAGGAGCTTTACGATCAGGTCAAGCAGACTGCCGGCCAGGCCAAGTTGGTCAATGGTGGCGATGGTGTCGAGAACGTCACCCCCGGTGCTTCCTTCGTGTTCCCGATTCCCAAATCGGGCGCCGAGGTCATCTGGAACCACATGACACGCTATCGTCTGAACGTGCATCGCTGGTACATGCAGGCCATGCCGCAGACCAATGGTTCCTACACTCTGATCAAGCTGGAGGAAGAAGTCGGCTATCCGAACCTGATGCCCGATATCGACGCGACGTCCATGCCCAATACTTTGCTGTTCTTCAAGCAACGGGTGAACGCGCCTGCACGACTGGCCGGTAACGTACTGCTGGTACATGATAGCCTCGACCAGCTGAAAGAGCCGCGTATGGCCTGGGTATACAACGCGGGTCAGCGCCGCGTGCGCCGCGCCCCGCAGGTTGCCTATGACGGCCCGGGTACCGCGTCGGACGGCATGCGTACTTCGGACAACTTCTCCATGTACAACGGTGCGCCCGACCGCTACAACTGGACACTGGTCGGCAAGAAGGAGATCTACCTGCCGTACAACGCCGGCAAGCTGTCTGATCCGAACCTGAAGTATGACGATGTGCTCAAGGCCGGCCACGTCAACCCGGAACATACCCGTTTCGAGCTGCACCGGGTGTGGGAAGTGCAGGGCGACGTGAAACAGGGCCAGCGGCATATCTATGCACAGCGTAACTTCTTCGTGGATGAGGACTCCTGGCAAATCGGCCTGGCGGACCATTACGACGGTCGTGGAACCCTGTGGCGCGTAGGTGAAGGTCATATCGCCTTCAACTACAAGCACAAGATTCCCGGCTACACCCTGGAAACCCTGTACGACTTGCTGGCCGGTCGCTACATTGCCCTGGGGATGTACACCGAAGAAAACTCCGCCCCGCAGTATGGCGGCACGCCTCCCACCTACAACCAGTTCACACCGGCTGCGTTGAGGGCTTCCGGGGTGCGCTGATCGTTTGATTGTGTTGGACGTTTGGGTTTGAGGGGCATCTTCGGATGCCCCTTTTTTTTGTCTCGCAGCCGGCCCCGGTGCGCTTGCCACGACTGGCGCCCGCAGGACGCTTCCCTGGCTGATACACTTCCAATCATACGACGAATTATTGCCCACCGAATGAGGAACCCAGCATGAGCACCGGCACTTCAATTGACCGTTGGCTACAAGGCCATCCGCTGATTCAGGAACTCATGGCATTGAAGGAAACGGCTTGGTTCAACCCGGCCGTCCAGCCGGCGGACGTGGCTTTGCCCGATGTGGGTCTTACCCTGGCAGATGTGGAGGATGCGAGTGCTCGAATGACCCGCTTCGCATCCTACATTCGCCGGGTATTTCCGCAGACCGAGGAGGCAGCTGGAATTATCGAATCTCCTGTCCAGCCCGTACCCCGGCTGCAGGAGGCTCTCGTCGAGCGTTATGGCCTGGAGTTGCCAGGTCAGCTCTGGTTGAAACTTGACAGCCATCTGCCCATCTCTGGCTCGATCAAGGCGCGTGGCGGGATATATGAAGTGCTCAAGCATGCGGAGGATCTGGCCCTGGACGCAGGGTTATTGAGCCTCGATGACGATTACGCAAAACTCGACAGCGATGCTTTTCGGGCGTTCTTCCGCCAGCATCGTATCGCTGTGGGCTCCACCGGCAATCTGGGGCTATCGATCGGCATCATGAGCGCGACCCTGGGTTTTGACGTGACTGTGCATATGTCAGCTGACGCACGGGAATGGAAGAAGGAAAAGCTGCGCGGCCATGGGGTGACAGTGGTCGAATACGAGGCGGATTTCAGCGTCGCTGTGGCAGAGGGCAGAAAGCAGGCTGATGAAGATCCCGGTTGTCACTTCATCGATGACGAGAATTCCACCAGCCTGTTTCTCGGCTACGCTGTTGCTGCCGAACGGCTGAAACCCCAACTGGAGGAGGCGGGTGTGGTGGTGGATGCTGACCACCCGCTATTTGTCTATCTACCTTGCGGGGTGGGCGGTGGTCCGGGCGGAGTGGCTTTCGGCCTGAAGCTGGTGTTTGGTGATGCTGTACATTGCATCTTCGCGGAGCCCACGCATTCGCCTTGCATGTTGCTGGGAGTGTATACCGGCCTGCATGATGAGATTTCGGTGCAGGATTTCGGCATCGACAATGTCACCGCAGCTGATGGCCTGGCGGTGGGGCGGCCATCCGGTTTTGTCGGCAAGGCCATGCAGCGTCTCATCGACGGTTATTACACGATCCGAGATGACGAACTCTATGCCTTGCTGGCATTGCTGGAGCGGCAGGAAAATATCCGCCTGGAGCCTTCGGCGCTGGCCGGGGTGCCGGGTGTCGCACGTATTCTCGCCGCCGAGAACGAAGCCTATCGGCAACGTTTTCAGCTCACGTCTGACATTCTGAGGAATGCCACCCACCTGGCCTGGGCGACCGGCGGCAGTATGGTACCGGATGACGAGATGGAAGCGTATCTGGTTAAAGGTAGGGAGGCCCTGAAATAGGTATCGCTGGAGGGACCATGGGATCGCGCTGTCACCGCTGCGAGGTCACCGGGTTTGTCGGAGAACGTCCCGCGGGTACGGGTCAGTATGCATTCTTGCTCAGGAAACCCTTGAATACGGTGAGAAACACAATCTTGAGGTCGAGCCAGAGGGACCAGCGGCGGATGTAGGTGAGGTCGTATTCGATGCGTTTCTGCATTTTGTCGAGGGTATCAGTCTCGCCGCGCCAGCCGTTGATCTGGGCCCAGCCGGTGATACCGGGCTTGACCTTGTGGCGGAGCATGTAACCGCTGATGAGCTTGCGGTACTCCTCGTTGTGGGCAATCGCGTGGGGCCGGGGACCGACGATGGACATGTCGCCGCGCAGCACATTGAGGAATTGGGGAAGCTCATCAAGGGAGGTGCGACGCAGGAAGGCGCCAAACGGGGTGATACGGGCGTCGTTGCGCTTGGCCTGGGTGACCGTGTCGCCGTTTTCCATCACAGTCATGCTGCGAAATTTCCACACGTCGATGGGACGCCCATCCATGCCATAGCGCTTCTGCCGGAACAGCGCCGGGCCCCGGGAAGTAAGGCGTACGCCCAGTGCGATGATCAACATGGGTATGGCAATGAGTGCCAGGATGATCAGCGACAGCACGATATCCTCGATGCGTTTGACCAGTCGGCTGGCGCCGTCCATCGGTGAGTCGAAAATGCTGATGCTGGGCAAGCCGTTAATGGATTCGCTGCGCGCATGCAGCAGGTCGACGATGAACACATTCGGGATCAGGTAGACCGATGCAGTGCTGTCGCTGAGTTGGTCGAGCAGCCATTTGATGCGCTCTTCCGCGCCCATCGGCAAGGTGATGTACACCTTGTCGATATAACCGGCTCGCGCGCCCTCGATCAGTGCCTGATGATTGCCGCGCACGGGTACAAAGCCCTGAATCTTGTGCAGGTAGACCGCATCGCTGGTCTGATCGTCATAGAATCCGATCAGATCGAGACCCATCCATGGATTGCCGACGATATTGGTGGCAAGCCGCCGCCCCAGCGAGCCTGCGCCCACGATGGCGACGGTGCGGGTGTTGTAACCGTTGGCACGCAGGGTACGCATCATCTGGCGCAGAGCGATACGGTAGCCACTGAGGATAAGCAAGCCTGCAGCGAACCAGCAGAGTCGGTCACGGTCGGTGAGCAGGTCGTTATGCAGCAGGAAGTAATCGGTGATGAACATGCCGACAAAGGCTGCGCCCCAATTACCCGCTACGCGCCGGTGCTCTCGAAAGGTGTGCTCACCCCGCCAGGAACCGTACAGCTGGCTGACATCATTGAGCAGGTAGAACAGAAATAGCGTGACCAGCAGGTTGAGCACATGCTGCGGTGACGCAGGAATGTCCCGCCAGAGCATGACCAGCAGCAGCGCCGCACAGATGACTCCGAGGTCCAGCCAGCGTTGAAGCACCGCGAGAAGTGGCTCATGGGAGCGGATGATGCCGTCTTGATTGTTCAGCATTTCGAGTACATTCCAGTTGTATGGTTAGGTGATTTGCGCAGACTCCGAGCCGAAGGCGGCCGTGGACTTTCGGAGCGCGGGGTCCTTTTAGCTTGGATGCCGAAGGCTCAAGCCGAGTCCTGAAGCTGAAGTTGGGCAAACAACGCGTCCCAACAGGCGGTGACGGTCACCAGGGAAAAATATTGTTTTGCCGATCTGAGGATCACTTCGGCTGGCAGGTGAAGCTGTTGTTTCAAGGCTGTTCCGATGGATTCGATTTCACCGACGAGGGTCAGGCCCTGCAAGTCCAATTCGTCCTGTACCCAGTTGAAGAACGGCGTCCTCACCGCGATGACCGGTGTGCCGAGGCTCAGTGCATAGAAGAAGCTGCCGCTGACGATCATGTCGTTGTCGGCATGGGACAGAATCAGACCGCGTGCAGTACCGACGAGGCATTGAGCCTCCTCCTCCGACAGGAAGCGGGGGATGAACTCGACCTTCCGGCCCTCGGCGACCGCCTGTAGTTTTCGGAAGTAGGGCTGATCATCGCAAGGGCCGGCAACGATCAATTGTTCATCGACCGGAAAGTGGCTGATCAACTGCTCGATGTTCTTGTAGGGCATGACTCGGCCGAAAACGATGAAATGATTGCCTTTGGCGGTCATGGGATATTCCTGGTAGAGCGGGTGTGGAAGGTAATGCTTGTCCGCGAAGTGCCCGCTGTGGGTGGCGGTAATGGAATAGAGGCGTTCGGATAGATCGATGATCCGGGTCAGGGTATCGGCGGACCGGCTATTGGCATGGTGCGGGTAGGTATTGTGACGCAGGTAGACCAGTCTCCGGCAGAATATCCGGAACGATAGAATCTGCAGGAAGTACGCCAGTACGCCGGCCCAGGACAGCCTGCCGGTAACTGGGTTGGCGATCTTGTGTTCCAGCCAGTTGACGATGATCACATCGAAGAAACCGGGGCGAAACTTCAGGAGTCGCCACAGGGATTTGGTGGAAGGCGACAGTGGATAGACCTGGCCCAGCTCGGCCAGTGCCTCCTGGGTGCGTTGCACGTAGGCATTACCTTCGGCATGGCCGGGAACGTAGCCGATTCTCAGCCGGCGAACAGTGTTGTGCGTCAAATCGGTTTCCTTCGGTGAGCACCCGACTATCGGTCTCGAGACCAAGGCGTTTGCTCTTGGGCGGGAGCGCAAGGCATCGCGGAGCGTTCGGATCATGGGAGGTCTCGTTGAGCGGCTGGGATCAGGACAGAATCAGCTGGATTCTTCGCTTGGCCAGACCCAGCAGCCGACGTGGTAGCGAGGCAGCGTTGTACTTTTCGTACTGCCGTACCAAGGGCGTGATTCGGTCGATGAAGAGGTCCAGCGAGCCTTGCTCCCTGGCTTCGGCGAACAGTCCATGGCTGGCTCGGGACAGTTCTCGGCGACGACGAATAAGTTCTCGCCGGCGGTTGCCGACCACGTTGTGGTCGGGCATGACGCGTTTGTTCGGGACCCAGTGGCCGGCGTTCTGGTCATCGGCCAGACGCAGTGCCAGGCCTTCATGGCGGTGGCGGAAGTTACCTGCCTGGGAATTGGCGGCCTGGGCGACGGAGAGTGGTTGGATGAAGAGTTCTCCCGCCGTCTTGCCCTGATCGATCAATTGCTGGATCAAGGCATTGCGGCACAGCAGGATATTGGTGCCGCGCCAGTCGGCCCGATACTCCGGTAGCCAGGCGTCGCCCAGCACCACATCGGCAGTCTCGGCAAAGATATCGTCGCAATAGTTGCAGGCATTGAGCTGGAACATGCCATGTCCCCAGTTGCCGCCCAGCAGCTGGCTGGTGGGCCGGGTGATCCATTCGCTGTTGACCAGGCCGGCCCGGGCGCCAAAGTGGTAGCGCCCCGCATCCTGCCCGGGTTGCTTGAGCCGGAAATCGACGGCGGCCAGCCCAGCGGGACTCACTCCGCATTGCCAGGCCAGCAGTTCGGCAAAGGCGGCCGACTTGAGATGGCCGCAGACCAGGCCGATGAAATACACCAGCTGTTCAGCCAGCAAACGGTCTTCCATGCACAGCAGCCGCGCGCTCTTGATGAAGCAGGGCACACCCACCAACGCGTAGCGCTGGCCGTCGCCATGGATGCTCTGCAGGGCGGTATTGAAGCTGGTGGAATAATAGATGGACTTGCGCCGGGCGGTCAGTTCCTGGCGGCTGCGAGAGATGCGATAGGAGAACAGACCGTCGCCGCCCTGGCCAACATGGATGACTCCATCAATATGTCCTGACTCGAGCAGCTGCATCAGAATCCAGCTGGTCAGGCCGCCGGAGCTGCTGCCGAGCAGGTAATCATCGGCCCTGACCCGCGCGGCGGCGATGCTGAGGTATCTGCCGGTGCGCGGATCACTCTTGAGCACGGCCGGAAAGACCGCCGCGGCGATGGCATCTTCATTCTGGGATTCATTGCTGAACGGGCAGACGCGACTGGCCGTGGCCAGATTGTGCGGGCGGGCGCGTGACAGGTCGGCGCTGTAATAGCCAAGCTCATTGCGGCGGACATTGATTTCACCACGGGTAGCGAACTGGCAAGCGCCGCAGCCGACACAGATATCCCGCTGAACGACCTGTTCAATCGTAGGCACAGGACAGTTCCTCCTGGTTGATGGGTTCCTGCTGCGGGCCATCGAAATTGCGGCTGGCCAACCTGCGGACTGCCGGCAGCTTGCTGTGCAGGTGTTGGCGCAGGTCGTCGGGGCGGGACAGGATCTGCTGGATGACGGCAACGATGCGTTCGGAGAAGTCGGGCCGGGGTTCAACGCACAAAAACTCCGCCCCGAACAGCCGCATCATCCCTTCGACCTTGCCCTGCGTGGCCAGCGTGATGGCCGGCACGCCGCTATACAGCGACATGATTGCCAGGTGCATACGACCGGTGACGGTCAGTGTTGCGCCGGCGGTCAGACCGCGAATCTCCGAGGGCGAGAGCAACTGGTCTATCAGAATGATCCGCGGGTCGTTGAGAGCCTGGTGGATTTCCCGGCAGACCGGCAGATCATCACCGCCAGGTCGGCATACGTGGGGCAGCAATATCACTTGCAGTCCCTGGTATTGCAGCTCGCGGATGATGCGCACGTAGCCCTCGATCTGACCGGGTGCGCGGCCAATCAGGCCGCTGGCATTGACCAGCGCGTAGTCGCACTGGGCCGGGAGGGAGTACAGCAGTCGCGAGACCGTTGCGAAGTTGACGGTACGGGCGGCGAAGACGATATCCGCGACGTCGGTGACATTGGCCAGGCCGTCGGCGCGGGCGCGGTCGGCGGACACCGGATCACGCAGGCACAACTGCACGCCGGCGGCGGTGGCGCGTTTCAATGCGGTCACTGCCTGGGGATGTGCGCGCCCATTCCAGCTGAAGCCGAGAATGCGCACCGGAACACCGGCCTCGGCCGCGAGCCAGGCGAGGTTGGCGCGGTTGGTGGAGGCCTGCCAGTTGTAGGCACCATCCATGATGTCGGCGCCGGTGATGGCCAGTGATTGGGCCCTACCGAGCAGTCGGCGGAACACACGGATGCTGCGCAGATGGGGAAGCAGGTGCCCATAGATGAGTCCCGGCAGGACGATTACCCGGGTACGTTCCGCATGTTGATCGGGAATGCTGACATCCTGTTGTCCATGGCAGATGATGCGGATATCGCCTGGAGTGTTTTCCAGGAAGGACTCCACCATGGCCTGATCGCCGATATTCCCGGCGCCGGGTGGCGCGATCAGCAGAGTGAAGGTGGAAGGCTGGTTGATTGCCGGCCCGACGGAGAACAACAGCCGGTCAATGAACAGCAGCAGCCGTGGATCGCCGAGCGCTGCTCTGAGTTGTTTTTTCATGGTTGTCCCGCAGGTGGATGGAATGGTCATGGTTGCAGCGGGTGCCTTGCGCGCAGCAGAGCGCGAGAACCGAACACTTGCCGCAGGCTGCTTCTGAAGGGCGGCCAGATCAGGCCGAGGAGCATGACGGCGATGACCATGGATGCGCTGCCAATCAGCAACTGGATGAGTAACGACGATCCCCACCGGTCAGCGCTGTACCAGGCAAGTCCGGCGCTGAGTGCGTAGCTGCTGATGATGATGAGGGCGTTGCGCAGCATGGCGCCGACCGGGGCGCCGGAGTGCCGGAGGAAAAACAGACCCCAGAGCCACAGTACGCCCATGCCACCGGCGACGGTGATCGCCACGCCCGGTACGCCCCAGAGCGCTCCGAGCAAGATGCAGCCGATCAATACCGGCCGGGACACCAGGGTGAAACGCAGGTGCAGCGGTGTCAGCCCCTTGGACAGAAACACCCAGTAGCTGGCATAGCTGGCGGCCTGGAAGATACCTGCCACCGCCAGAATGCGAAACACCGGTACTGCCGCCTGCCACTGTGGCCCCAGCACCAGCAGGATCAATGGTTCAGCCAACGCGGCGGCGAACGCCAGCACGCTGACGATCAGGTGCAGCATCAGGGTCTGACCGTACAGTAGAAACTGGTCGTAGCGCTCCGGTTGCTGCTGCAGACGTGACAGCACGGGCAGCGCAATGGTGGTGGCCGGGGCATTGATCTGGTTCAGCGGCAACATGGAAAGCTGGTAGGACTTGCTGTACAGACCGAGTGATTCGGCGCCGAAGCGGTAGCCGATGATCAGGCTGTCGAGATTGCGCGTGGCATAGCCGATCAATTGGGTGCCCATGAGATTGCTGCCGTAACGCAGCAGGTCTCCCATCGGTGCGCTGCGGCGTGGCAGACCCGGCAGCCAGCGCGCGGCGAGCAACAGGGTTACCAGGGTGGCCGCGGACAAGGCCAGTTGCTGGCCGACCAGCGCCCAGTAGTTATAGCCCTCCAGGGCCATGAGCAAGCCCACCGCCAGACCGCTGGCCATGCCGAGAATATCGACCACGGCCAGCGCGCCAAAATGCAGTCCCCGATTGAGCTGGGCCCGGTACTGGGTTGCGATGCCATTCAACAGGAAGGTGATGGCCAGGACACGGGCAATGAGAGTCAGCCGGGGTTCGTCATAGAAGGCGGCAAGCGCCGGGGCGATAACAAAGAGCGCCAGAGCCAGCGCCACACCGATTGCCGAGTTGATCCAGAACAGGTTGTTGCGTTGCTCGGCGGTCAGGCTTCGGGCCTGGATCGCCGCAGACGACAGGCCGAAGTCGCGCAATACCTCGCCGATACCGGTCAGTACCACGACCATCGCCATCAGGCCGTAATCGTTGGGCGACAGCAGGCGCGCGAGAATCACGATGCCGCAGAACTGCAGCATGATCTTCACGCCCTGGCCGCCCATGGTGAATACGGCGCCCCGGGCAGCAATGCGGCCGAGACTTGGCGGCTGGGAGTCCGCCGTCACCGGTACGTGATCAGTCATTTGAGGTGGGTCACCACGCGCGTGTCGACAGGCGCCTTTTCGACCCGGCCGTAACGATCCTCGAAACGCACGATATCGTCTTCACCGAGATAGGAGCCCGACTGCACCTCGATCAGCTGCAGGTCGATGACGCCGGGATTTTCCAGAGTATGAATCTGGCCGACCGGGACATAGGACGACTGGTTCTCCGTCACCAGGTAGGTCTTGTCCCCATTGGTCACCTTGGCTGTGCCGCAGACCACGATCCAGTGTTCGGCGCGATGATGGTGCATCTGCAATGAGAGCTTGGCGCCGGGTTTCACGGTGATGTGCTTGACCTGATAGCGGTGGCCATGGTCGATGGAGTCGTAAACGCCCCAGGGCCGGTAGACTTCACGATGACTGATGGGCTCCTGGCGGCCGGTGGCCTTGAGTTGTTCAACCAGAGCTTTCACTTCCTGGACCCGATCCTTGTGGGCGACCAGCACGGCATCCTTGGTTTCGACGATGACCAGATCATCGACGCCCAGCGTGGCAACCAGGCGGTGCTCGGCCCTGATCAGTGTGTTGCGCGAATCATGGGCCAGCGCATCCCCCTGGGTGGCGTTGCCGCTGGCATCCTTGCTGCTGATCTCCCATAGCGCCGACCAGGACCCGATGTCGCTCCAGCCCGCATCCAGGCTCACCACTACCGCATCCGCGGTATTTTCCATCACCGCGTAATCGATGGATTCATCAGGGCATTTGGCGAACGCATCGGCATCCACCCGGGTGAACAGCAGGTCGTAGGTATTGCCCAGTGCGGCTTGCTTACAGATGGCCAGCATATCCGGTCGGTGTTCGGCCAATTCCTCGAGATAACGCGAGGCGCGGAACAGGAACATGCCGCTGTTCCAGAAGTAGCGCCCGGAACGTACATAGTCATTGGCGGTAGCGGCATCGGGCTTTTCCACGAAGCGATTGACGGTGAATGCCCTGTCGCTCAATTGCTCACCTTGCTGGATATAGCCGTAGCCGGTTTCCGCCGCGGTGGGAACGATGCCGAAGGTGACCAGCTTGCCGGCTTCGGCCAGCGGAATGGCGGCGGTCATGCTGGCATGGAAAGCGTCGATATCGGCGATCTGATGATCGGCCGGCAGGATCAGCAGCAGCGGGTCCTGGCCGATGGTATGCAGCTTGATGGCCGCCAGGGCGATGGCGGGTGCGGTATTGCGGCCGCAGGGTTCGAGGATGATGCGGGTGTCATCCATGCCCAGTTGATTCAGCTGGGCAGCCGCCAGAAAACGATGCTGCTCATTGCAGATCAGCAAGGGCTGGGCGCAGGCCAGACCATCGAGCCGTTTGATGGTGGCCTGCAGCATGGTCAGCTGCGGTTCGGCCAGGGGAAGAAACTGCTTGGGGTTGAGCTGGCGTGACAGTGGCCAGAGTCGGGAGCCGGAACCGCCGGCCATTATGACGGGCTGCAACATGGTCATACTCCTGCAAGGGTTGAAAGGGAGCTCGGTTGGAACTCCTGAATGGCCACGTCCACCGCCCGGGAAAACCGCTCGCGAAACAGCTCGATGGAGAAATTCTCCGCCTGTTCACGGCAGCTCTCGGGACGGATGACATGGCCCATCTCTTCGAACCGCTCGACTGCCTGGATGAGCGATTCGGTAGTTTGCTGGGGAAAGAAGAGGCCGGTGCGGCCATCGATCACGGTTTCCAGTGCGCCGCCCTTGCCATAGGCGATGACCGGCGTGCCGCAGGCCATGGCCTCGACCGGCGTGATGCCGAAATCCTCCTCGGCGGCGAATACGAATGCCTTGGCCCGTTGCATGTAGTGGCGCATCTGCGGGAAGGGCAGGAAACCGGTGACGCTTATGTTGGTAACGTCGGCGGCCAGCGCGCGGACTTTCTCGAGGTCCGGCCCGTCGCCGATGATCACCAACTGGCGGTCGGGCATCTGTCTGAACGCCTGGGCGATGAGATCCATGCGCTTGTAGGGGACCATACGTGAGGCGGCGAGATAGAAGTCCTGCTTGCTCGGTTCCAGGCCGAAGTCGGCGATGTTCACCGGCGGATACACTACTTCGGCCGGCCGCCGGTAACACTTCTGCACCCGCCGGGCGATGAACTCGGAGTTGGCGATGAAGGCATTGACGCCCAGCGATGAGCGCGCGTCGAAGTTGCGGATGTAGTGCAGCGACCAGCGTGCGATCCAGTTCTTCACACCTTTGCTCAGGCCCGATTGCAACAGGTACTGATGCTGCAGATCCCAGGCATAACGCACCGGCGAATGGATATAGCAGATATGCAGCTGGTCGGGCCCGGTCAGGACGCCCTTGGCCACGGCATGGGAGCTGGAAATGATCAGGTCATAGCTGCTCAGATCGAATTGTTCGATGGCCAGCGGCATCAGCGGCAGGTAGCTGCGGTAGCGCGTTCGGGCGAAGGGCATGCGCTGGATAAACGACGTGGTCGCCTGCTTGCCATTGAGAAATCCCCGTTGATCGTCCTGCAGGAAGTCGATCAGGGAAAACAGGTCAGCCTCGGGGTAGAGCTGCAGTATCTGCTCGACCACGCGTTCGGCGCCGGAGTAGACGGTAAGCCAATCGACGACGATGGCAACTTTCATGATGGATTCCTTGGAGGTAAAAGCGGAACAGCACTGGTCACTGGGGTTGCAGTCGGGCCAGAACATCGCCGACCAGGCTTGCGGTTCTGTCCCAGGTGAAATTCCGAGCCTGAGCCATCCCTCGGTGGCAGAGCTGGGTGCTCAGTTCGGTATTGCCGGCTACAGCGAGCATCGCCATGGAGATGCTGTCGCTGTCATGGGGATCGATATACAGCGCGGCGTCGCCACCGACTTCCGGCATCGAAGAAACCTCCGAGGTGATCACCGGCGTGCCGCAGGCCATGCTTTCAGCCACCGGCAGACCGAAGCCCTCATAGAGCGAGGGAAAGACCGTGGCGATGGCGCCGCGGTACCAGCTCGCCAGCTCGCTTTCGCGGACATGCCCGGTGAACAGCACCTGGTCTTGCAGACCCTCACGCAGGATCAGTTGCTGCAACGCGCTGTCGGCCGTGCCGGTGAACACCAGTTTGCAGTCGCGGTGCAGGCCACTGAGCTTGAAGGCCTGCACCAGGCGCTTTTCATTCTTGTGCCCCTTGCGGTTGCTGCAACAGAAGAAGTAGGCGTAGCCGGGCTCCATGGGGATGACCTCGGCATGAAATATATCGCTGACCCCATTGCCAACCACCGTCACCCGCTCGGGATCGCAGCCGGCCCACTCGACGATCCGCCGGCGGGAAAACTCCGAGACGGTCAGCACCTGCTCGGCGCGATGGATCGCAGGGCGGATGATGAGCTGGTAATAGAGCCGCTTCAGGGTGGAGCTGTTGTGTTCGACGTCGATATGGTTGAGATCATGAATGGTGAAGACGAAAGGCAACCGACTACCCGATGGCGGTATGTAACCCGGGCTGTACAGCGCCCTGGCCCCACTGCCGGCAAGCCAGCGACCGAGCCGAAGGGACGACGAAAAGGAGGCGGGGTGGCCTGGGTCGTCGAACAGACAGGTGAAGTTGAGACGGTCCTGCAACTCCGTGGCAAACCGGCCGATGCCATGTTGGCCGATCCACCTGGAATCAAAAGCTATGTGCGAATGTTCCATGCGGGCTCCGAAGAAAATGGGGAGACTTCAGGCTCACGCAGAGCTGATCGAAGTAGAAGAAAAGGGCCAGTACCGGAAGCAGCCAGAAGGGATAGAACACGATCTGATTGAAGTGCCCGGCCCAGAGCAGGGTCAAGACGGTGTAGATGAGCAGCTTGCGGAACAGCAGATAGGGCAGGGGAGACGGCAACTGGCGCAACTTGCCGCTGATGACCGAGGCCCATAGAGCACTCGCCCCCAGCGTGACCAGAGTGCCAATGAACCCGTAGCTCATGATCACCATCTGCAAACTGGAGTCGACCTTGGTGCCATCCTTGAACAGATAGCGGATGGCGAAGTTGTAGCCGTGGCCGAGCAGCGGGTGCTGGGCGATCAGCTCCATGCCGGTATCGAAGGCCCGTAGCCGGGACAGCGCCGAGCTGTCGTCACGGGTGGTGGTGAATCGCTCGACCACCCGCTCCACCTGGCTGTCGAAGACGTAAATCAGCGCCAGGACGAGAAAGGGTGACAGCAACAGGAAGTAAACATGAGTGGGCCGTACGCCGATATGCTTGCTCTGGTACTGAGTGACCATGCTCAGGGTACGCAGACCGAGCAGGCTGGCGAATGCCAGCAGCGCCAGGGAAATGCCCGAGCGGGAGAAACTGAACAGCAGGGCGATCACCATGAGCAGGAAGATCGCGAAATAGCTGCTGCGCTGGATCAGCAGGGTACCCATGAGTATCGGCAGCACGATGAT
This sequence comes from Candidatus Pseudomonas excrementavium, assembly GCA_019116555.1. GTDB lineage: Bacteria > Pseudomonadota > Gammaproteobacteria > Pseudomonadales > Pseudomonadaceae > Halopseudomonas > Halopseudomonas excrementavium. The sequence continues at coordinate 2,729 of DXBL01000187.1, read as the reverse complement.
GGTGCCGAAGAAATTGGGGTCCAGGTAGGTGGAGACCAGGCGGAACTGATGCGGATCGCCGGTGAAATTGATGCCCATCTGTTCCAGCTTGAGCCACAGCACCGTCGAGTCGGGGTAGATGGCCAGCAACACGAAGCTGAACAGGGCCGCGGCGCCATAGGTAATGACGTAGGCCTTGGTCAGCCGGGTAATATCGTCACGGAAGATCCAGTGCAACGCCACACCGGCGGCGAAGCTCGAAAGAATCATGGCGCTGAGGCGGATGTTGTAGAACATCGAATCCAGTGCCAACCCGTAATGATAGATGCCGACGCCGAGGGAAAAGGCGTTGATGGCGAGCAGGAAAAGTACCGCTCGGGAGGTGATCAGCCGCTTGAAGTTCTTGACCAGGATGGGCGCGGCGCACAGGTAGATCACCAGCTCGCTGGCATTGACGTTGCCGAAGGAGCCGGCAATCGGCACAAAGCGGGGCAGATTGCCGAACACGACAAACAGGCATACCAGTGCCAGAAAGGCGGTATTGAGTCGAAGGTACTGGGTTTTCATGGGTTCTCGGGCGTGTAAACGCGGCGCGATGCGATGGCAGGCTGGCTGCCGGGTTTCAGATGGTGGTCTGGGTAGTCGAAAGAGGTTCGGTCTGATCCGTGTGCAGGCGTTGATAAGCACGGATATACCGAGCGGTGATCCGGTCGCTGGAAAACTCTGCGGCCCAGGCCAGGCATTGTTCACGCAGTTGATCCTGGTCGCCGGCTGCCAGACGCTGGACCGCTGCGACAAAGGCATCGATGTCGCCGGCCGGGCAGGCGTAGCCGGTTTGTCCGGCATTGATGATTTCGGGGATGCCGCCGGCATCCGAGCCTACTACCGGCACGCCATGGGAGCCCGCTTCCAGCACCACGCGACCCAGGGGCTCGGCCCATTGCGAGGGCACCAACAGGATGTCGATACCGGGGAAAAACTCCTCCGGTGATACGTGACCCAGCCAGGCCAGGTCCAGTCCGGCATAGGTTGATTGCAATCTTGCCACGTAGTCGCTGTCACCCCTGCCGGCGATGCACAACCGGTAGCCAGGGCCGAGCCGGCGGCATATCTGCAGTGCCGTTTCCACGCCCTTGGCCGGTTCTATCCGGCCGATAAAGCCCAGCGTGACACCGCCGGTAATACGGGATGGACGTGGCGCTGGCGGCGGTTGGTTTATCGAGTTGTAGATCACCTCGGCCGGTGCCATGGGGAAGTAGCCCAGGCGCCGGTGCAGGGCTTGAACGTGGTCGCTGATCGATACGTATTGCTGGACACGCCGGGAGCGCCACTTCTTGATCAGTGAGAACAGACGGCAGCTCAGCGAGTCCGGGTCCTGGTTGCGATTGCCGGTATAGAGCGTGCAGTTGGGATGGATCAGGTAATAGTCCCGCGATGTATGGATCACCGGAATGCCAAGCGCATGCGCCGCATCCCACACGGCGACAGAAAAACCTGCCAGATTGTTGGTGTGCAGCAGGTCGGGCTGGATCTTCCGGAGCAGGCGGGACACATCACGCCGGGCCAGGGGATTATAGATATCCAGCAGATGCCAGAGCAGCCGCAGCGGTCGCCCATGGGGGCCGCTGAAAGGCCAATACAGATTGCGCAGGGGCAGGCGATACAGCGTCACGCCATGCAACTGATCGACGCGGCGATCCGATGCCTCGTGCAGGCTGATCACGCTGACCTCATGCCCCTGGTCCACCAGCCCTTCGGCCAGCAGCTGCACCGAGACTTCGGCGCCGCCGATCCGGTAGGGGTGATACAGCGTATTGAGAATGACGATCTTCATCTCAGCGTCCGGTGGCGTAGTATTGAAAGCCTTTCTTCGCCATGCGCCGCGGGTCATAAAGGTTGCGGCCATCGAAGACCACCGGGCTGTTGAGGTAGCTGCGGATCAGCTCGAAATCCGGCGCCTTGAAGGCCTGCCAATCGGTGACCACCACCAGCGCGTCAGCTCCCTTGAGCGCCGACTCCTTGGTGCCGCACAACTGCAACTCATCGCAATCCAGATACAATCGTTGGGTCTCCTCCATGGCTTCGGGATCGTAGGCGCGGACCTGGGCACCGGCCTGCCACAGCGCCTCCATCAACACCCGGCTGGGTGCTTCACGCATATCATTGGTATTGGGCTTGAAGGCCAGCCCCCAGATGGCGAAGGTCTTGCCGCTGAGATCCCCCTGGAAATGCCGGGAAATCTTGCGAAACAGCAAGGTCTTCTGCTCCTGGTTGCGTGATTCCACCGCGCGCAGTAGCCGGGCGTCGAAATCGACGACTTCCGCGGTCCGTATCAGCGCCTGGATGTCCTTGGGAAAACAGGAGCCGCCATAACCGGCGCCGGGGTAGATGAAGTGATAGCCGATGCGCGGGTCCGAGCCGATGCCCTGGCGCACCATCTCGATATCGGCGCCGAGCAGCTCGGCGAGGTTGGCCATTTCATTCATGAAGCTGATCTTGGTCGCGAGCATGCAATTGGCTGCGTACTTGGTCAGCTCGGCGCTCTGCACATCCATGACGATGATCTTTTCATGATTGCGGTTGAAGGGCGCGTACAGTTCACGCATCACTTCTTCGGCGTCGCTGCTGTCGGTCCCGATGATGATGCGATCAGGGCGCATGCAATCGGCTACCGCCGAGCCCTCCTTGAGAAACTCGGGATTGGATACCACATCGAAGGTCAGCGCCGGGTCGCCGCGACCGGCGAGTAT
>DXBL01000020.1 GCA_019116555.1 Candidatus Pseudomonas excrementavium | reverse complement strand
AGGCGCTCGCCCAGCCAGTCGAGATACTGTCGGCGATACCGGGGCTTTTCATTGGCCAGGTGATGGCGCGCCTTGGGCAGGTAGAACAGCTCAGGGGTGTCGAACTTGTCCTGCAGCACCTTGATGTTGTGCTGCCAGTCCACCGTCCCGTCGGCCTGGCCCTGGACGATCAAGGGCCGATGGGCGGCCGGGGTAGCCGTCTCGATGCGGGGAATCCACTTGTCCAGCGCCTGGACCCAGGCCACCGGCAGCACCTGCGCCTGCAGTGGATCGTGCTGACGAATGAATTCGAGAAAATCCAGGTCGGTCGAATTGTCGGTGAAACGCCGGCCCAGTTGCTGGATGAAGCCCCCCAGCAACTTGAGGCTGAATTGCGAGACGCCCCACTGGCGCGGCCGCACCAGCGGCGCCATCAGAATGGTCTGGCCCGCCTGTTCCGGCATCGGCCCGTGCAGCAGCCGGTCGATCAGAATCGCCCCGCCGGTACTCTGCCCGAGAAAATGCCAGGGCGCCGGTAGTTTCCACAACCGGCCCTGCTCGAATACCCCATCGAGCACTTGCTGATAACGCAGAAAGCAATCGATGCTGGCCCGCTCGCCGCTGGACAGGCCGTGCCCCGGCAGATCGAACGCCAGCACCGCCAACCGCTGGCCGAGCGCCCAGCGGATCAGGTGTCGGTACAGCCCCATATGATCGTAATAGCCATGCAGCAACACCAGCGTGCCGCGTGGCGCCGATGGCCGCCAGACCTGCACCGCGACATCGAAGCCGTCCGCGGTGATGCGCCCCAGATGCTGCTGAACATCGGCGCTGAAATCGATACCGTAGTAGGCAGCGTACTGCCTGGCGGCTTGATTGAATGGCTGTCCCGGTTCCAGCTCGGGCAATTGTTCGACGAGCGTATCCAGAAAGGATTGATCCATTAACATCCCGGCTTATCCTGTAGCAGCAGGCGGATAATTATCTGCCGCTTTGGTCTGATATCGACACAATTTCACGTTTTGCGCATGATTTGCAAACGATCATCATGTAACATGCTGCGTTCCCAAATGCCACGTCCTTATGCGCTATCGCGCAGTATCTCAGCAGAGTGAGGGTTTTTCATGACTGAACGCGTCCAGGTTGGTGATCTCCAGATTGCCAAGGTTCTTTTCGACTTCATCAATGAGCAGGCCATTCCCGGTACCGGCGTGCAGGCTGACGCCTTCTGGGCGGGCGTCGATGCGCTGATCCATGACCTGGCGCCGAAAAACCGCGCCCTGTTGGCCAAACGTGACGAGCTGCAGGCCAGCATCGATGCCTGGCACCAGCAGCGCGCCGATCAGCCCCATGACGCCGTCGCCTACAAGGCCTTCCTGCAGGACATCGGCTATCTGCTGCCCGAACCAGCCGATTTCAAGATCACCACCGACAATGTCGATGATGAAATCACCCGCATGGCCGGCCCGCAGCTGGTCGTGCCAATCATGAATGCGCGCTTTGCCATCAACGCCGCCAATGCCCGCTGGGGCTCGCTGTATGACGCCCTGTACGGCACCGATGCCATCAGCGAGGCCGACGGCGCCGAAAAAGGCCCTGGCTACAACCAGGTACGCGGCGACAAGGTCATTGCCTTCGCCCGCGCGTTCCTTGATGAGGCAGCACCGCTGGCCAAAGGTTCCCACGTGGACGCCACCGCTTATACCATCGATCAGGGCCAACTGCTCGTTGCGCTCAACGATGGCAGCCAGACCGGTCTCAAGCAGGCCGACCAGTTCGTGGCCTTCCAGGGCGACGCCGCCGCGCCGCATGCCGTGCTGCTGAAGAATAACGGCCTGCATTTCGAAATCCAGATCGACCGCGAAAGCCCCATCGGCCAGACCGATGCTGCCGGTGTCAAGGATGTGCTGATGGAAGCCGCCATCACCACCATCATGGACTGCGAAGACTCCACCGCCGCCGTTGACGCCGAAGACAAGACCGTGGTCTATCGCAGCTGGCTGGGCCTGATGAAGGGTGATCTGGCCGAGCAGGTCAGCAAAGCGGGCTCCACCTTTACCCGCACCATGAACCCCGACCGCGTCTATACCCAGGCAGACGGCACCGAGTTGACCCTGCACGGCCGCTCCATGCTGTTCATCCGCAACGTCGGTCACCTGATGACCAACGACGCCATCATCGACAAGGACGGCTTCGAAGCACCGGAAGGTATCCTGGACTGCGTGTTTACTGCGCTGATCGCCCTGCACAACCTCAAGGGCAACACCAGCCGCGCCAACAGCCGCACCGGCTCGATGTACATCGTCAAGCCGAAGATGCACGGTCCGGAAGAAGTCGCCTTCGCCAATGAGCTGTTCAACCGCGTGGAAGACCTGCTCGGCATGGCCCGCAACACCCTGAAAATGGGCATCATGGACGAAGAACGCCGTACCACAGTCAACCTGAAAGCCTGCATCAAGGCTGCCAGCGAGCGCGTGGTGTTCATTAACACCGGCTTCCTCGACCGCACCGGTGACGAGATCCATACCTCCATGGAAGCCGGCCCGGTGGTGCGCAAGGCGGCCATGAAGGCCGAGAAGTGGATCGGCGCCTATGAAGACTGGAACGTCGATCATGGTCTGAACTGTGGTCTGTCCGGTCGCGCGCAGATCGGCAAGGGCATGTGGGCCATGCCCGACCTGATGGCCGGCATGCTCGAGCAGAAGATCGGCCACCCGATGGCCGGCGCCAACACCGCCTGGGTTCCCTCGCCGACCGCCGCTACCCTGCACGCCCTGCACTACCACAAGGTCGACGTGTTCGCCCGCCAGGCCGAGCTGACCCAGCGCGCCAAGGCCTCGGTCGACGACATCCTGACCATCCCCCTGGCCAAGGACACCAACTGGAGCGAAGAGGAAAAGCG
>DXBL01000186.1 GCA_019116555.1 Candidatus Pseudomonas excrementavium | reverse complement strand
TGCGCGGCGATGTAGGGCCGCAGCGCTTCCAGCACCTCGATGCGACTGCGCACTGGGGTCTCGTCTGCATAGAATCGCCGATCCACCTCTGCCAGCAGATAGGGATTGTGATAGGCCTCACGGCCGACCATTACGCCGTCGAGCCCTTGCAGCTGTTGCTCCATCACATCCAGGTCGGTCAGGCCACCATTGAGGATGATTTCCAGCCGTGGGAAATCCGCTTTCAGTTGATGCACCACCTCGTAGCGAAGGGGCGGGATGTCCCGGTTTTCCTTGGGCGACAGCCCTTCCAGGATGGCAATCCGCGCATGCACGATGAAGGTGTCGCAGCCGGCTTCATGCACTTGACCGACGAAATCACATAGCTGCGCATAACTGTCACGGCCATTGATGCCGATGCGGTGCTTGACGGTAACCGGGATGCTGCAGGCATCCAGCATCGCCTTCACGCCACCGGCCACCAGCTGCGGATGGCCCATCAAACAGGCGCCGATCAGATTGTTCTGCACCCGATCACTGGGGCAGCCGACGTTCAGGTTCACCTCGGCATAACCGGCTTCCTCCGCCAGCCGGGCGCACTGCGCCAGTTCCTGCGCATTGCTGCCACCCAACTGCAATGCCAGCGGCTGCTCCTGCCGGTTGTAACCGAGAAACCGCTCGCGATCGCCATGCAATACCGCGCCGGTGGTGACCATTTCGGTGTACAGCAAGGCGTGGCGGCTGATCAGGCGGGCGAAATAGCGATAATGCCTGTCTGACCAATCCATCATCGGGGCCACGGAGAAGCGGCGGGATGGGCCGGGGCGGGAGAGGCTGGGCAACTGTTGCTGCATTGAAGGCGTGATCCTGGTGCTGATAGGCAGTAAATAGGCGCGCTAGTGTAGCAGGATCGTCGCGCCTTGACCGGCAGAGGCGACCGGCGTTCGGCGTCTGGCATGGCGAAGCTGCCAGTGTTTTCCACCAGCAGTGATACACTAGCGGCATCTCGGATTGTCAGTATTCCCGTTTCCAGAAAGGTAACCCTGTGTTCACAGAACTCTCCCTGCATGAACGCCTGCTCAAGGCACTCTCGGCCCTGTCCTTCGAAAAGCCCACGCCGGTTCAGGCGACGGCGATTCCCCATGCGATTGCGGGTGAGGATCTGTACATCATCGCCCAGACCGGTAGCGGCAAGACGGCCGCCTATGTATTGCCGATCCTGCAACGCCTGCTGGACGACGAGAGCAAGCCGCTGGCACCGCGGGCGCTGATCCTGTCGCCGACCCGCGAGCTGGCGCAACAGATTCACAAGGACATCCAGGACCTGGCGCGCTTCACTTTTCTCAAATCCGAGCTGGTGATCGGTGGCGAGGACTTCAAGGTCCAGGCGGCCAAGCTGCGCAAGAATCCGGACGTCGTCATCGCCACGCCGGGCCGCTGTCTGGAACAGCTGGGTGCGGGCGGGCTGGATCTGTCTTCCGTGCAGACACTGGTCATCGATGAAGCCGACCGCATGCTGGACATGGGGTTCGCCGAGGACGTGCTGACCATCGCCCAGGCCTGCCCCGAGCAGCGCCAGACCATGCTGTTCTCCGCCACGACCGGTAATGCGGGGCTGAAACGCATCATCGAGCAGGTGCTGCGCGAGCCACGCTGGTTGGAGTTGGACAGTGTGCGCGATGATACCCCGGCTATTCGCCAGCAGGTGATTGCGGTGGATGATAATGCGCACCGCGAGGCGCTGGTCAAATGGCTGCTGCTCAATGAATGCCAGGGCAAGGCGATTGTCTTTACCAATACGCGGGTCATGGCTGATCGCTTGAATGGTGTGTTGCGGACGGTGGAAGGGCTGCGCGTATATGTGCTGCATGGCGAGAAGGACCAGAAGGACCGCAAGCTGGCCATCGAGCGGTTCAAACAGGGCGGCAACGGGGTGCTGGTGGCCACGGACGTGGCAGCTCGTGGCCTGGATATCAGCGAGCTGGACCTGGTGATCAACTTTGATATGCCACGCAGTGGCGACGACTATCTGCACCGCGTGGGCCGTACCGGTCGGGCGGGTGCGGAAGGGGTTGCCGTGTCCCTGGTGGCGCCCCATGAATGGAGCCTGATGTCGAGCATCGAACGCTATCTGCGCCGCCAGTTCGAGCGTCGGGTGATCAAGGAGCTGGCGGGTAGCTTCAAGGGTCCGAAGAAGCTCAAGGCCTCCGGCAAGCCGGTGGGCGCGAAGAAGAAAAAGGACGACAAGAAGAAGATCAAACGGCCGAAGACCGCGAAGCCGGCCGCCAGGCGCAAGCCGGCAGTGCCCAAGGGCGAGGTGATCACCAGCTCGGATGGGCTGGCGCCGCCGAAACGACGTACCTGAGCCTAGTGGGCAGCTGGCCTGGCGGCCAGCATCGCCCGAGGCGGGGCTCTTACAAATCTAAGCCCGGCACGTTAACGCGCTCGACACGCCACTCCCATTGCAGGAGCGGCGCCTCGCCGCGATAAACCTCAGCGGGAACGGCGTCTCGACAGATTACCGCACTACCAGCACCGACACCTTCGACTGCTGCAGCACACGCATGGCGTTGGTGCCGACGAGGTAGTCCTCGATGCGTTTGCGCTTGTGGGTAGACATGACGATCAGGTCGGCATTGATCTTCTTTGCGACGCGCAGAATACCTTCATACGCCTTGCCATCCGCTACGATCAACTGGGCTTTCATGTCGGCGGGGACCTGCTTGGCAGCGAAGTCCCGCAGGGCCTCCTTCACCGTTTTCTTGGCTGTGGCGGTGAACTCCTTGGGGAAGAAGCCGTCCACCATCGGCATACCGATGGTGGGCAGGATGCTGACCAGATGCAACGAGGCGCCATAGGTCTGACACAGCTGAATCGCCGTAGGCAGCGACTTGGCCCAGGACGCCTTGTGGTTGAGATCAACCGGTACCAGTATCACCTTGTACATGAACAAAGCTCCTTGTCAGGTCAGGCATGAGTCGAAACGGCAGCAGGGCGGCGACGCCATTGCAAGCCGAACACCAGCGCGAAAACCAGCAGGCCGGGAATCCACATCCACTCCTTGCGATAGCGATCAACCGGTGCCATTACCTCGACGATTTCCTGATCGAAATCAAAACCGAGTTCCGACGCCAGGCTGCCATAGGCAACCATGTCCACCAGAGTGCGGTCGTCTTCCTGCATCAGTGTCAACCCGAGGTTCTCCAGTTTTTCCTCGCCGGTCGGGCCATTGGGGATCGGCACTAACAGGTAGAAGGTCGTGGGTTCGCCGATATCATTCAGCCCACTGATCTGCATGCGCAGGTTGCTGTCTTCGTCCATCCGGTCCAGGGCCTGGGTGATCTCCGCCGGTGGAATGGAACGGTAGGGATCATGCACCAGGTCCATCCAGAAGCCGGGGCGGAACAGGGTGAAGGCCACCAGCAACAACAGCAGGCTTTCATACCAGCGGCTGCGGGTGATCATCCAGCCCTGCGTTGCGGCCGCGAAGATCAGCATGGCGACGGTGGCGACAATAAATATCACCAGGCCATACATGAAGCTCACGTCGATCAGCAGCAGGTCGGTATTGAAGATGAACAGGAA
>DXBL01000185.1 GCA_019116555.1 Candidatus Pseudomonas excrementavium | reverse complement strand
CTTGGCAGCGATCTTGGCGATCGGGAAACCCGTGGCCTTGGAGGCCAATGCGGAAGAGCGCGACACCCGCGGGTTCATCTCGATAACCACCATGCGGCCGTCCTTCGGGTCGATCCCGAACTGCACGTTGGAGCCACCGGTTTCCACACCGATTTCACGCAGCACCGCCAGCGAGGCGTTGCGCATGATCTGGTATTCCTTATCGGTCAGGGTCTGGGCCGGGGCCACGGTGATGGAGTCACCGGTATGCACACCCATGGGATCGAAGTTCTCGATCGAGCAGACGATGATGCAGTTGTCCTTCTTGTCGCGGACTACCTCCATCTCGTATTCCTTCCAGCCGATCAGCGATTCGTCGATCAGCAGCTCCTTGGTCGGCGACAGATCCAGACCACGGGTGCAGATTTCCTCGAACTCTTCACGGTTGTAGGCGATACCGCCACCGGTGCCGCCCATGGTGAAGGACGGCCGGATGATGCAGGGAAAGCCGACCCTGTCGAGCACGCCGTAGGCTTCGTCCATATTATGGGCGATGCCGGAGCGCGGGCATTCCAGGCCGATGTCGCGCATGGCCTTGTCGAAGCGCGAGCGATCTTCGGCCTTGTCGATGGTATCGGCATTGGCACCGATCATCTCCACGCCGAACTTCTCCAGCACGCCGTGCTTTTCCAGATCCAGCGCACAGTTCAGCGCGGTCTGGCCACCCATGGTCGGCAGCAGCGCATCCGGGCGCTCCTTCTCGATGATGCGCGCCACCGTCTGCCACTTGATCGGCTCGATATAGGTAGCATCGGCCATCGCCGGATCGGTCATGATGGTGGCCGGGTTGGAGTTCACCAGAATGACCCGGAAACCCTCTTCGCGCAGCGCCTTGCAAGCCTGGGCGCCGGAATAGTCGAACTCGCAGGCCTGGCCGATCACGATGGGACCGGCGCCGAGGATCAGAATACTTTTGATATCAGAACGTTTTGGCATAGTGTGCTATTAATCCTTGGGATAGACCGACGACTCAGGCGCTCTTGTTCATGGCTGCAATGAACCGCTCGAACAGCGGTGCCACGTCGCCCGGACCGGGGCTCGCTTCAGGGTGGCCCTGGAAGCTGAAGGCCGCCTTGTCGGTGCGCTCGATGCCCTGCAGAGTGCCGTCGAACAGGGATTTGTAGGTGGCGCGGACGTTGGCCGGCAAGCTGGCCTCGTCCACCGCAAAGCCGTGGTTCTGGCTGGTAATCATCACCACACCGCTGTCCAGATCCTGGACCGGGTGGTTGGCGCCATGGTGCCCGCTGGGCATCTTGACGGTGCGGGCGCCGGATGCCAGGGCCAGCAGTTGATGCCCCAGGCAGATGCCGAGGATCGGAGTCTCGGTTTCCAGCAGCTCCTGGATGGCCTTGATGGCGTAATCACAGGGTTCCGGATCACCCGGTCCGTTGGCCAGCAGCACGCCATCGGGGTTCAGCGCCAGCACCTCGGCCGCAGTGGTCTGAGCCGGGACGACGGTCAACCGGCAGCCGCGACCGACCAGCATGCGCAGGATGTTGTACTTGACGCCGAAATCATAGACCACCACATGGTAGGGCAAGTCAGCCGCATCGACTTCCGGATGGCTGTCGGTGGCCAGATTCCAGGGGCCGGAACGCCATTCGTAGGCTTCCTTGACGCTGACTTCCTTGGCCAGGTCCATGCCCTTCAGCCCCGGGAAGCCGCGCGCGAGCTCCAGCGCCTTCTCTTCAGTCGCGTCCGCACCCGCCATGATGCAGCCATTCTGCGCGCCCTTCTCCCGCAGGATACGCGTCAGGCGACGCGTATCGACGCCAGCGATGGCCACAGTGCCATTCTCCTTGAGGTAGTCCGGCAGCGATTGCTTGTTGCGCCAGTTGCTGGCAACCAGCGGCAGGTCACGAATGACCAGGCCCGCAGCCCAGACCTTCCAGGACTCGGCGTCTTCCGGGGTGGTCCCGGTGTTGCCGATATGGGGATAGGTTAGCGTAACGATCTGGCGTGCGTAGGAGGGATCGGTGAGGATCTCCTGATAACCGGTCATGGCTGTATTGAACACGACCTCACCGACACTGTGACCGTCGGCGCCGATGGCCTCACCGTGGAAAATGCTGCCGTCGGCGAGGGCGAGAATGGCGGGCTTGGACAAGAAAACCTCCGAAAGACTGACACGTTTTTGCCAAACGCGGGCTGCACAAAAGCGGGAATGATGTGTTTACCACTTCATCCCACTGCAAAGGCATTGGTCAGATACGCGCTGAATAGACTGATTAGCGCGATAGTTTACCGGTTTGATCAGTAAATATCCACACCGACCATCCAGTGTCCAGCCGCCGGACGGGACGATTTCGTGCTCTGTTTCATAATCGCGATGAACATGCTAAAACTGCAGGGGACGGAATTCCCGGCCGCAGAGCCAGGGAATATTCTGCCGGCCAGCGCCCGCCGCTGCCGGACCAGGATCAAAAACAAAAAAACAGGGACTCCAGACAATGAGAACGCATCTGAAATACCTCTTGGTTCTGCTGTTGCTCGGTTTCACCGGCCAGACCCAGGCCGACACCGACGCCCAGCTGGCACAGAACATCCATGAGTTGCGCAGCGAAGGCTACCGTGCTGCCACCTACCTGCTGATCGACAACAATCTGTTCGAACGCGTGCGCGAACCCGGCAACCGGGAAACCTATAACGACGCGCTGGGCAATATGGAGAAGCTGCTGCGCCTGATGGACAATCCACAGGAACTGCGCACACCCTTCAATGAATTTGTCAGCCTGATCCGCGAGCTGGAAAATCAGCCCCAGGAACAGGAAGCCCATTACCATCTGGCCACTGTCAACCGCATCATGATGGCCCATGGCGCCTTGGACAAGGCCGCCGCCGCGCAGTATTCCACCCTGGCCGGTACCATCAGTGAACACCTGCATGCCTTGCACCAGCAAAGCCTGGAGACCAGTCAGATCCTGCTGTTGTATCAGAACAGCATGTTCAGCTCGATCGGCATCTACTTTATCGAGCCCGGCGAAAGCGTGTTCCAGAATATCGATGCCAGCATCGTCCAGCGCTCGGCCTCGCTGAAATCCATGCTGCCGGAACTGTCCGACACCCTGCAGGATCTGGACAAGCAGTACAGCTTTATCCAGCCCCGCCTGCTCGATCACCGCGCCGACTGGGTGCCGACCATCGCGGCCTTTTATCTGCAGCGCAATACCACGACCCTGAACGACCTGGCGCGTGAGCAGGTACGGCAGAACAAGGCCAGCTGAACCGACGGACACAAAAAACCCGGCCTCGAAAGAGCCGGGTTTTCTGTTGCAGCCAGGCAGCTCAGTCACGCAGCGCCAGCACATCCTGCATGTCGTAAAGACCGCTGGCACGCTCGCCCAACCAGATCGCCGAACGCACCGCACCCTTGGCGAAGGTCATGCGGCTCGACGCCTTGTGGATAATCTCGACCCGCTCGCCTTCAGTGGCGAACAATACAGTGTGATCACCGACCACATCACCGGCGCGCACGGTAGCAAAACCGATGGTGTTGCGATCCCGCGCACCGGTCTGGCCTTCGCGACCATACACGGCCACTTCCTGCAGGTTGCGACCCAGGGCGTCGGCAACCACCTCACCCATGCGCAGCGCGGTGCCGGACGGCGCATCGACCTTGTGCCGGTGATGCGCTTCGATGATTTCGATATCCGCTTCGTCACCCATGACCCGGGCCGCCATGTCCAGCAGCTTGAGGGTCAGGTTGACGCCGACGCTGAAGTTCGGCGCGAACACCACCGGCACCTGCTGGGCCGCATCGGCAATCTGTTGCTTTTCCGCGTCGGAGAAGCCGGTAGTGCCGATCACCATCGCCTTGCCCGCCGCGCGGCAGATATCGAGATTGACCAGGGTGCTGGTCGGGTGAGTGAAGTCGATCAGCACATCGAAGTCGCCAAGCACCTGATTCAGGTCTCCGACAATGTTCACGCCTAGCTTGCCGACACCGGCCAGCTCACCGGCATCGGCACCGATCAGACTGCTCTGCGGCCGCTCGATCGCCGCCGTCAGGCTGGCTCCTTCTGCTTGCTGGATGGCCTCGATCAGAGTCTTGCCCATCCGTCCGGCTGCGCCGATTACCGCTATTCTTCTCATGCTTGCCCCGGTCAGAACTTCATGTCTTCAAAAAAATTCTTCACGCCCTCGAACCAGTTCTTGGCCCGCGGCGACTGATTGCTGCCTTCGGCCTGCAGCGTATCACGCAGCTCGTCGAGCAGCTCGCGCTGACGCTTGGTCAGGTTCACCGGGGTCTCGACCACCACCCGGCACAACAGATCACCAGCCGAACCACCGCGTACCGGCACCACGCCCTTGCCGCGCAGGCGGAACAGTTTGCCGGTCTGGGTACCATCGGGAATCTTCAGCTTGACCCGGCCATCCAGGGTCGGCACTTCCAGCTCGCCACCCAGGGCAGCATCAGCAAAGCTGATCGGCACTTCGCAGTACAGATTCTTGCCGTCGCGCTGGAAGATCTTGTGCTCGCGCACCGAGACCACCACGTACAGATCGCCCGAGGGCCCGCCATTGACACCCGCCTCGCCCTCACCGGCCAGCCGGATGCGATCGCCGGTATCGACGCCTGCAGGCACCTTGACCGACAGGGTCTTGTGCTCTTCGACCCGGCCCTGGCCATGGCAATCCTTGCAGGGATCGCTGATCATCTGTCCGGTGCCATGGCAACGGGGGCAGGTCTGCTGCACGGAGAAAAAGCCCTGCTGCATACGCACCTGGCCATGACCGCCACAGGTAGTACAGGTCACCGGACTGGTGCCTTTCTTGGCGCCGCTGCCATCGCAGGTCTTGCAACCCACCAGGGTCGGCACCCGGATGGTCACGGACGTACCGCGCACCGCCTCTTCCAGGTCCAGCTCCAGGGTGTATCGCAGATCGCTGCCGCGCTGCACGCTGGAGCGACCGCGCCCACCGCCGCCACCACCGAAGATGTCGCCGAATACATCGCCGAAGATGTCGGAGAAGTTACCTCCACCAAAGCCGCCGGCACCGGCGCCCATGTTCGGGTCGACACCCGCGTGGCCGTACTGGTCATACGCCGCCCGCTTGCTGGCGTCGGTAAGAACTTCGTAGGCCTCGTTGGCCTCCTTGAATTTCTCTTCCGCTTCCTTGTCATCCGGATTGCGGTCCGGGTGATATTTCATTGCCAACCGGCGATAGGCCTTTTTCAGCTCGGCTTCACTGGCGCCGCGCTCCACGCCCAGCACCTCATAATAGTCACGCTTGGCCATATATCCTGTTTCCTTTAGAAAGCCTTACGGCACAAACAGCAACGCGGGAATAGCTCCCGCGTTGCCCTGCCGCGTTGTGTACCGGGCCTCAGGCAAGGCCCCACGCCCGGTCACGCAAGGACTACTTGTTGTTGTCCTTGACCTCTTCAAACTCGGCATCCACCACGTCATCGGCGTTGGCATCACCGGCGTCCGCCTGGCCATCGGCCTGGGCCGACTGCGCCTGCTCGGCGTACATCTTCTGCACCATGGGACCGGATGCTTCGGACAGTGCGTTGATCTTGGCTTCGATCTCGGCCTTGTCATCACCCTTGATCGCTTCTTCCAGATCGGCCAGAGCCTTCTCGATAGCGGTCTTCTCTTCCTCGGTGGCCTTGTCGCCTGCCTCGGTCAGGGTCTTGCGAGTGGCGTGCACCAACTGGTCACCCTGGTTACGCACGGTCACCAGTTCCTCGAACTTGCGGTCCTCGTCGGCGTTGGCCTCGGCGTCACGCACCATCTGTTCGATTTCCTCATCGCTCAGACCGGAGTTGGCCTTGATCACGATCGACTGCTGCTTGCCAGTGGCCTTGTCCTTGGCGGACACATTGAGGATACCGTTGGCATCGATGTCGAAGCTGACCTCGATCTGCGGTACGCCACGCTGCGCCGGCGGAATGTCGGCCAGATCGAAGCGACCCAGCGACTTGTTCTGCTGCGCCTGCTTGCGCTCACCCTGCAGCACGTGAATGGTCACGGCAGTCTGGTTGTCGTCAGCGGTCGAGAACACCTGCGACTTCTTGGTCGGGATGGTGGTGTTCTTCTCGATCAGCGTGGTCATTACGCCGCCCATGGTTTCGATACCCAGCGACAGCGGGGACACGTCCAGCAGCAGTACGTCTTTCACGTCACCGGCCAGTACCGCGCCCTGGATAGCTGCGCCCACAGCAACCGCTTCATCGGGGTTGACGTCCTTGCGCGGCTCCTTGCCGAAGAACTCGGCAACGGTCTTCTGCACCAGCGGCATACGGGTCTGACCACCGACCAGGATCACTTCGTTGATCTCGGACACATCCAGACCAGCGTCCTTCATGGCCACACGGCACGGCTCGATGCTGCGCTTGACCAGCTCCTCGACCAGCGATTCCAGCTTGGCGCGGGTCACCTTGACCTGCAGGTGCTTGGGACCGGTGGCGTCGGCAGTGATGTACGGCAGGTTGACATCGGTCTGCTGGCTCGAGGACAGCTCGATCTTGGCCTTCTCGGCCGCTTCTTTCAGGCGCTGCAGGGCCAGCGGATCGTTGTGCAGGTCAACGCCGTTTTCCTTCTTGAACTCATCCGCCAGATAGTCGATCAGGCGCATGTCGAAGTCTTCACCACCCAGGAAAGTGTCGCCGTTGGTGGCCAGCACTTCGAACTGGTGCTCGCCATCGACTTCGGCAATCTCGATCACCGACACGTCGAAGGTACCGCCACCCAGGTCATACACGACTACGGTGGAGTCACCACGGGCCTTGTCCATACCGTAGGCCAGCGCGGCAGCGGTCGGCTCGTTGATGATGCGCTTGACGTCCAGACCGGCGATGCGACCAGCATCCTTGGTAGCCTGACGCTGACTGTCGTTGAAGTACGCCGGCACGGTGATGACCGCTTCGGTGACCGACTCGCCCAGGTAGTCCTCGGCGGTCTTCTTCATCTTCTTCAGGACTTCCGCAGAGATCTGCGGCGGTGCCATCTTCTCACCCTTGGCTTCGACCCAGGCGTCGCCGTTGTCGGCCTTGATGATCTTGTAGGGCACCAGCTTGATGTCCTTCTGCACGACGTCTTCGTCGAACCGGCGGCCGATCAGACGCTTGACGGCGTTCAGGGTGTTCTGCGGGTTGGTGACCGATTGGCGCTTGGCGGACTGGCCAACCAGGGTTTCCCCGTCGTTGGTATAGGCGACGATCGACGGCGTGGTACGACCACCCTCGGCGTTCTCGATCACCTTGGCTACGCCATTTTCCATGACAGCGACGCAGGAGTTGGTAGTCCCCAGGTCGATACCGATAATTTTACCCATGTGCAATTCTCCGAATATGCTGGCCGCGACTGCTCAGCGGCGCTGTTTGATCTGTGTATGGACCCTAGATGGGGTCAGAAAAGAATCTTTTCAAGCCTGCTCGTTGATCGAACCTGCAGCCCCACCGACACCCGCCTTGCTCACCACCACCATGGCCGGACGCAGCAGCCGACCGCTGAGGGTATAGCCTTTCTGGAACACCTTGATGACGGTATTGGGCTCGACATTATCGCGCTCTTCCATGGTCATCGCCTGATGCAGCTCGGGGTTGAAGGGCTCACCGTGCGGGTCCACCGCAACCACCTGATGGCGGGCCAGGGTATCGCTGAACAGTTTCAGCGTCAGTTCCATGCCGTCGCGCATCGGCTTGATGGATGGGTCCTCATCGCTGGACAGTTCCAGACCACGCTCCAGGCTGTCGACTACCGCCAGCAGGTCATTGGCGAACCGCTCCAGGGCAAACTTGTGCGCCTTCTCCACTTCCTGTTCAGCGCGGCGACGGGCGTTCTGTACATCGGCAGCCGCACGCAGGGCCTGATCCTGGGCGGTGGCCAGCTGCTCTTCCAGGCTGGTGATTCGGGCGACCAGATCCTCTTCCACGGCAACGGTCTCCTGCCCCTGATCGGCTACGGGCTCCTCGTCCTGCAGCTCCTGTCTCGGTTCGTCCACCATGTATCTCTCCTGTCTGACAAAACAAAATAAGGCGACACGGCCCAACGGCCGGATTGATCTTCACTGCACCCTATATGGGGATCGCCTTCGCAGGTTCAAGGGCATTTTTTACAGCCAATGATCAGGGGTTGAAGAACCCCACACCACTACTGTATAAATAACCAGAACAACAATCTTCGGAGAGCGACGCCATGCTGGTGCATCTGGCGGTGAACAACTACGCAATTGTCGATCATCTCGAACTGGAGCTCGACCGAGGCATGACCGTGATCACCGGCGAAACCGGCGCCGGCAAATCCATCATGCTCGATGCGCTGGCCCTGACGCTGGGTGACCGCGCCGACAGCGGCGCCGTGCGCCCGGGTGCCGACAAGGCAGACATCCTCGCCACCTTCGATATCAGCGACATCCCCGAAGCGGCCCAATGGCTCGACCAGCGCGACCTGAGCAGCGGCGAGCCCCAGGTCATCCTGCGCCGAGTGGTGACCGCCGAAGGCCGCTCGCGCGCCTACATCAATGGCAGCCCCTGCCCGCAGCAGGATCTCCGAGCGCTGGGCGAAATGCTCATCGACATCCACAGCCAACACGAACACCAGTCACTGCTGAAGGCCGATACCCATCGCCGGCTGCTGGATGACTATGCCGGCGCCAGCGACCTGGCCCGTCAGGTACAGCTCGCCGCCCAACGCTGCCGGCAGACCGAGCAGGCGCTGCAGCAGGCCAGCGACACCAACGATGAGCAGAACGCCCGCATCCAATTGCTCAGCTATCAACTGGAGGAGCTGGACAACCTGAGTCTGCAGGATGGCGAGCTGGAACAACTGGAAGCGGAACAACGCCAGCTGGCCAATGCCGAACTGATCATGCAGTCGTGCCAGCAGATCATCAATATCTGCAGCGAAAGCGACAGCGGCAGCGTGCTGCAGGCGCTGACCTCCAGCCTCAACCGCCTCGGCGGCCTCAAGGAACATGGACGCAGTCTCGACGAAGCGCACAACCTGCTGTCCGGTGCGCAGATCCAGGTAGAAGAGGCGGTTGGCGAGCTGACCCGCTACCTGGACCACTTCGAAGCCGACCCCCAGCGCCAGCAGCAGGTCGAAGAGCGGCTCGGCGTGATTCATGATCTGGCCCGCAAGCATCGAGTCAATGCCGATGAATTGCCCGCTCTGCAGCAACGCCTGATCGACGAGCTGGAAGGCATCCAGCAGCAGGACGCCGACCGGGAGCGGCTGGCGGAAGAACTGGTGGCTTACCGCGAGCATTTCCAGAGCCTGGCCAGCCGCCTGTCGGATATCCGCCGCAAGGCCGCGACTCGCCTGGCCAAGGCTGTTACCGGCGAGATCCAGCAACTGGGCATGCCGGGCGGTCAGGTCAAGGTCGAATTGCACCCGCTCAAAGCTGAACAGACGCCGCTGCAGGGCTTGGAGAACGTCGAGTTCCTGGTCAGTGCCAACCCCGGTCAGCCGGCCAAGCCCCTGGCCAAGGTGGCCTCGGGTGGCGAACTGTCGCGCATCAGTCTGGGCATCCAGGTCATTACCGCGCAGACCTCGCGGGTACCGACCCTGGTGTTCGATGAAGTGGACGTAGGGATTGGTGGGCCGACCGCCGAGATCGTCGGCAAGCTGTTGCGCCAACTGGGTGAGCGCGGCCAGGTGCTGACGGTGACTCACCTGCCGCAGGTCGCCGCCCAGGGGCATCAGCATCTGTTCGTGCGCAAGGAGCAGAAACGCGACTCCACACGCACCTGTATCGACCGCCTGGACCAGGAAGGCCGGGTGCAGGAAGTGGCGCGCATGCTGGGTGGGGTTGATCTTACCGAGGAGTCTCTGGCTCATGCCCGCAAACAGCTGGCGGGCAATCAACCATGATCGGCTGACGGCTTGCCCGTCAGCCGGCGCAGGTCAGGCGGGTGCCTGACCTGCCAATGCATCAGGCTTTCTTCTTCACATAGAGCACGAGATTGTGGTCTACCATCTCGTAGCCGTGTTCCTTGACGATTTCCTTCTGGCGACGCTCGATCTCCTCATCGAAGAACTCGATCACTTCGCCGGTATCCACGCACACCATGTGATCATGATGCTCGCCGTCTGCCAGCTCGAATACCGCATGGCCGCCATCGAAGTTGTGGCGTACCACCAGCCCGGCTGTCTCGAACTGGGTAAGTACCCGATAAACGGTAGCCAGACCAACGTCTTCACCCGCTTCCATCAGCGCCTTGTAGACGTCCTCGGCACTCATGTGACGGTCTTCAGTGTTGTCCAGCATCTGCAAGATCTTGACGCGCGGCAGGGTAACCTTGAGGCCCGCTTTGCGCAGTTCGTGATTTTCAACCATGGTCAGTTTCTCTCTCAACGCTTCGCAGCGCTGGATCAGTCGGGTATGATTCAGGGCCATTCAGCCAACTTTCGATAGTGGATGTTACCACGCGATGCCAAATAGTCTGAACCGTGTCATTTGTATCCTGTTGTTTTGCGCCGCTGGCGCAGGTCTTTCCGGCTGCGGTTTCCCGGGTGTGTACAAGATCGATGTCCAGCAGGGCAACGTCGTCACCCAGGAAATGGTGGACCAGCTGCGCCCCGGCATGACCCAACGGCAGGTCCGCTTCATCATGGGCACCCCCCTGCTGCAGGATACCTTCGAACCCAACCGCTGGGACTACCTGTACAGCATGCAGGCCGGGCATAACCCTCGGGAACAGGAACGCATCAGCCTGATGTTCGAGAACGACCAGCTGGTCGGTCTGGCCGGTGATTTTGTTCCGGGCACCAGCCGTGACGAAGAGATCATGGGCGGTGACAGCACCGCGGATCCCGCCGCCACCAGCTACCCGATCGACCTCGGCGCACCGCTGGGTACCGGCGAATAAGCCGCCGGGCGGCACCTCTGCCGCCCGGCAGATTCAATCTGCCCTGATTGCATCCTTGGCCCTGGCCGCCCGCTGCTTGCGGACCTCCTTGGGGTCGGCGATCAGCGGGCGATAAAGCTCCACGCGCTCATCTGCCCGCAGTACCCGCTCCGCTGGCTTGGCCACCAGCTTGCCGAAAACACCCATATCGCATGCATTCAGATCCAGTCCCGGGAAATGCTCAGCGATTCCGGACAACCGCGCCGCTTCCAGAACCGTGGTGCCGGCCGGTACAGCCAGGCGAATGATGCGCTGCTGATCCGGCAACGCATAGGCGACTTCCACCGTGATGGCCGGCTCGTTCACCCGTACAGCTCCTGAGCCCGCTTGGAAAACGCCTCGACCATGGTATTGGCCGCATGATTGAACAGCGGCCCCAGGGTGGCACGCACCAGCGCGCCGGAATAGTTGAATTGCATGTCCAGGGTGATCTTGCACGCCTGCTCGCTCAGCGCCTGGAAGGTCCAGACACCATTGAGTTCGGTAAAGGGACCGTCCTCCAGACGCATCTCGATGCGCTCGCCGGGCACCAGCTGGTTATGGGTGGTGAAGGACTGGTGCAACCCCGCCTTGCCCACTGTCAGCCGGGCCCGCATGGCGTCTTCGGTCTCACTGATAATCTCCGCCTTGGTGCACCACGGCAGGAATTCGGGATAATGCTCGACCCGGTTCACCAGATCGAATAGGCGCTCCGCCGGAAAAGGCAGCAGAGCCGAACGCTTGATGTGCGTCGTCATAGGTTATTCACTTGAACAGTTCGTTTATCAATCATCAAGAATATAGCGTACCAGCGAACGGCCCACCGGGAACAGGCGCGTTTTTTACCCGCCCAGCGCCGCACCGGCGGCATCGATTCGACGCTCTCACCAGGATAGATGCGGCCAGCCCACCATCAGAGATAGCCGAAGGCAACGGCAACCCCTATAATACGCCGCCTATGAGCAAGCAAAAGAAACCCCAGGCCAACGGCGGCACCATCGCGCTGAACAAACGGGCCAAGCACGAATATTTTGTCGAGCAACGCTTTGAAGCGGGCGTCGCCCTTGCCGGCTGGGAAGTGAAAAGCCTGCGCGCCGGCAAAGCGCAACTGGTCGATAGCTACGTCCTGTTGAAGGACGGCGAAGCCTATCTGTTCGGCGCGCACATCACCCCGCTGCAGACCGCCAGCACCCACGTCATTGCCGACCCCATCCGCACTCGCAAGCTATTACTGCACACCAGGGAGCTCGACAAGATCATCTCCGGTGTCGAGCAGAAGGGTTATAGCTGTGTACCACTGGCGCTGTACTGGAAAAAGCATCTGGTCAAGTGCGAGATCGCGCTGGTCAAGGGCAAGAAGGAATACGACAAGCGCGAGACGGAAAAGAATCGCGACTGGGACCGAGAGAAGCAGCGCCTGGTCCGCGAAAGCAACCGCTGACCAATCTGTTGCCAAAGATGTCACCGCTGTACGCTGGAGAACCTTTGGCGTAGAATAGCATCTGATGTAATAGCACCAGGGTTTTGGGGCCGATCAGGATTCGACGACGGTTACAAAGCTTGAGGGGCATGCCGAGTTGGTAACAGAACTCGTAAATCCACTGTTGCAAACTAATAGTTGCCAACGACGACAACTACGCCCTAGCCGCTTAAGTCGGCTAGCAGCCTCTAGGGGATGCCTGTAAACCCGAAGATCTGGCTGTCATATAGAACAGGATCGCCGCCAAGTTCGCTGTAGACGTAACGGCTAAAACTTATACAGCTCGCTCCAAGCACCCTGCCACTCGGGCGGCGCGGAGTTAACTAAGTAGAGATGGCTAAGCATGTAGAACCGATAGTGGCGGACTGGCGGACGGGGGTTCAAATCCCCCCGGCTCCACCAAAA
>DXBL01000184.1 GCA_019116555.1 Candidatus Pseudomonas excrementavium | reverse complement strand
CCCGCCGCGGCGGCTCGCTTCTGCAGTTTCTGCGCCCGGCTCAGCGCCGGCAATGCGCGCGGCACATCATCCAGCAGCGACAGCTGCTGCGGTGCGCCACTTTTCTCGGCTCGCTCCTCGGCCTTGATCTGCTCCCAGCGCTCCTTGACCTGCTGCTCTTCCAGGCGCAGCGTGCCCGGCGGCGTGCGCAGGTTGCCATCGGGAAAGACATGGGGATGGCGCCGCACCAGCTTGCGGGTAATGCCATCCACCACGTCGTTCCAGTCGAAATGCCCGGCTTCCCGGCCCAGTTGCGCGTAGTACACCACCTGGAACAGCAGATCGCCGACCTCGCCGGCCAGTTGGCCGAAATCTTCTTCGGCGATGGCATCGGCGACCTCATAGGCTTCTTCCAGGGTGTGCGGCGCGATGCTGGCGAAGGATTGCTTGAGGTCCCAGGGGCAGCCGTGTTGCGGGTCGCGCAGGCGCTCCATCAGGTACAGCAGGTCATCCAGTTGATAGCTCATGCGCGCCGCTCCTGGCGGTTACGCCGCACCTCGAAGACGTTCGGCAGCTGGCCGATCCGCGCCAGCAGCCGGCCCAGCAGGTGCAGGTTGGGAATCTCGATGGTCAGCAGCATGCTGGCGTAATTGTCATCCTTGTTGGTCCGGGTGCTGACCTCCAGCACGTTGAGCTTCTCGTTGGCCAGCAGCTGGGATACATCGCGCAGCAGGCCCGAACGATCATAGGCCTTGATGAAGATCTCCACCGGGTAGGTCTGCACCGGCTCGCCGCCCCAGCTGACCTCGATCAGCCGCTCGGATTCGCGATCCTGCAACTGCATCGCGGTCGCGCAATCGGCGCGGTGTACCGTCACCCCACGGCCGACGGTGATATAGCCGATGATGGGATCGCCCGGCACCGGCTGGCAGCAGCCGGCCAGTTGCGTCAGCAGGTTGCCCACGCCCTGGATATGCACATCGCCGCGCCGCCCGGGCTTGCTCGGCCGGCGCGGAATGAGGTCCAGCTGCTCACTGTGGCGATCCGGCTCGACCAGTTGGTGGGCGACATTGACCACATGGGCCATGCGGATATCACCCGAACCCACCGCGGCGAACAGGTCTTCCTGGCTGCGAATGCCCAGGCGCTCGATCAGCTTGGCGTAATCGGCGCCGTTAAGCGCCATGCGGGTCAGCTCGCGTTCCAGCATGATCTTGCCGGCCTGCACGTTCTGCTCACGATCCTGCTGTTTGAACCAGTGCTGGATCTTGGCCCGCGCCCGCGAGGTGTGCACATAACCCAGGTTGGCGTTCAGCCAATCGCGGCTCGGACCACCGGCCTTGCCGGTGATGATCTCGACCTGCTCACCGGTCTGGAGCACGTAGGTCAGCGGCACGATACGGCCGTTGACCTTGGCGCCTCGGCAATGGTGGCCGACTTCGGTATGCACGCGGTAGGCGAAGTCCAGCGGCGTGGCACCCTTGGGCACGTCCAGCACATGGCCATCCGGGGTGAACAGATAGATGCGGTCCGGCTCGAAGTCGACCCGCAACTGCTCGGCGAGCCCGCCGATATCGCCCATTTCCTCGTGCCATTCCAGCACCTGCCGCAACCAGGCGATCTTGTCCTCATAGGCCGTGGAGTTGCTGTCCACATCGGTGCCCTTGTAACGCCAATGGGCACACACCCCCAGCTCCGCTTCCTCATGCATGGCATGGGTGCGGATCTGTACTTCCAGCGCCTTGCCGCCGGGACCGACCACCGCCGTGTGCAGCGAACGGTAGCCGTTCTCCTTGGGATTGGCGATATAATCGTCGAATTCGTTGGGAATATGCCGCCACAGGCTGTGCACTATACCCAGCGCGGTGTAGCAGTCACGCACCTGCGGCACCAGCACCCGCACCGCCCGCACATCGTAGACCTGGCTGAAATCGATGCCCTTCTTCTGCATCTTCCGCCAGATCGAATAGATATGCTTGACCCGCCCGGAGATATCCCCTTCGATGCCCGCGTCTTCCAGCTCGCTGCGCAGCTGGGCCATGACCGCTTCGATATATTCCTGACGATCCAGCCGTCGCTCGTCCAGCAGCTGGGCGATCTGCTTGTACTTGTGCGGTTCAAGGTAGCGGAAGGACAGATCCTCCAGCTCCCACTTGATATGACCAATGCCCAGACGGTGCGCCAGCGGCGCATAGATATCGAACACCTCGCGCGCCACGCGGTAACGCTTTTCGTCATCGGCATCCTTGACCGCGCGGATGGCGCAGGTACGTTCCGCCAGCTTGATCAGCGCGACCCGGACGTCGTCGATCATGGTGACCAGCATCTTGCGCAGGTTTTCCACCTGGGACTGGGTATTGAAGGTATTGGCCTTGGGCGGGTTCTGCGACACGCTGATCGCCGCCATGCGCTGCACACCATCGACCAGCGCCGCGACGTTGGGGCCCAGGCAACGTTCGACCTCCACCAGCTCGGTCTTGCGCTCGCGCACCGCCCGATAGATGACCGCTGCTACCAGCGAATCCTGATCCAGCTTGAGGTCGGCCAGAATCTCGGCCATTTCCAGGCCGGTGCGATAACTGCTGGCACCGTTGGCCCAGCGGTGTTCGGTGCGGCTGGCCGCCTCTTCCAGCTCAGCGGCCCATTCACAGGCCTGTCTGAGCATCTCGGGTTCGGGCAGCGGCACATGTTCCTGAATCCGTTCGATCCAGGCATCGAGATTGACAGTCCCATCCTGATTGACCGGATGATCTGCTCTGACTTGTACCATTACGTTTTGTCCTCGCCTGACACGAACAGTGCCATGGCTTCCACATGGGCAGTCTGGGGGAACATGTCCATTATCCCCGCCTGCACCAGTCGGTACCCTGCTTCCGCCAGGATGCCCGCGTCGCGCGCCAGCGTGGCCGGATTGCAGGATACATAGAGTATGCGCCGCAATTTCCTTCGTGCCAGTACGGCAACGAGTTCGGCAGCCCCATCCCTCGGCGGATCCAGCAGGGCGGCCTGATAATCATCTTGCCATTGGATGGCCTCCGGCTTCGACAAGTCCGCCTGGAAAAAGTGCGCATTGCTCAGCTCATTGAGTCGCGCATTGCTGCCGGCTCGCTCGACCATCTCCGCGCTGCCTTCCACACCCGTCACCAGCGCGCCCGTGCGCGCCATGGGCAGCGCGAAGTTGCCAACGCCGCAGAACAGGTCCAGCACCCGCTCGCCGGGCTGCAATGCGAGCCAGTCCAGCGCCTGATTGACCATCTGCTGATTGATCTCGGCATTGACCTGGGTGAAGTCACCAGCGGCAAAACGGAACGTCAACTGTTGATCGGCCAGCCGGTAGGCCGGCTCCGGCGCATCGGCCTGCAGCGCCTGCGCCGGGCCTGCGGCCTCGGGTTGCAGGCGGCAGACCAGGCCGTGAGCTGTCGCCAGGCCGTGCAGGCGGTCGATATCCGCCGCCGACAGTGGCTGCATATAACGAACCACCATGCTCGGATGCTCGCCGGCAATCAGTTCGATATGACCGAGCCCGGCGCGGGCATCGAGCTGCTGCAGCAGTGTCGGCAGTTCACGGAGCACGCCATCCAGCACCGGCACCAGTACCGGGCACTGCGCCAACTCCACCAGCTCGCTGCTGGCACGCTGGCGGTAACCCACCACCAGCCGCTGCGCCTGCCGGTCCCAGCGCATGGACAGCCGGGTCCGCTGGCGATAGCCGTAGTCCGCGCCGGTCAGCGCCGGCATCCAGCGTTCCGGCTGCAGGCCGGCAAAATGCTGCAACTGCTGGGCCAGCGCCTGTTGTTTTATGTCCAGTTGGGTCTGCCGGGGCATGTGCTGCAAACTGCAGCCGCCACACAGGGCAAAGTGCGGGCAGGCTGGCTGCAGTCGCTCAGGACTGGTCTCGAGTACCCTGCTGACCCGCGTCTCGATCAGCTTGCTACGCGCCCGCACTACCCGCGAATCGACCTTCTCGCCGGGCAGCCCGCCCTCGGCAAACACGGTGCGCCCCTGCCAGCGGCCGATACCGCGGCCGTCATGGGTCAGGCGTTCCAGCGTCAGTTCGATCCGCTGTCCTATGGCCGCAGGCGCATCGGGCGCCCGCCGCGGCTTGCCCCGGGATCTGTTCATGGGCGCTCGTCAAATACCCCGGTGGACAGGTAACGGTCACCGCGATCGCAGATGATCGCCACGATAATCGCGTCGCGCACCTCGGCATTGAGGCGCAGCGCCGCGGCCACCGCGCCACCGGAAGACACGCCGCAGAAGATACCCTCTTCCCGCGCCAGCCGGCGCATGGTGTCTTCGGCCTCCTGCTGGCTCATGTCCACCACCTGATCCACCCGCTGGGCATCGAAGATGCTCGGCAGATACGCCTGCGGCCAGCGGCGGATACCGGGAATCGCCGCACCTTCGGTGGGCTGCAGGCCGATGATCTGGATCGCCGGATTCTGCTCCTTCAGGTAGCGCGACACGCCCATGATGGTGCCGGTAGTCCCCATGGAGCTGACGAAGTGGGTGATCCGACCGCCGGTGTCCCGCCAGATTTCCGGGCCGGTACTGCAGTAATGCGCTTCGGGGTTGTCCAGGTTGCCGAACTGGTCCAGCAGCTTGCCCTTGCCCTCGCGCTGCATGGTCTCGGCCAGGTCCCGGGCGCCTTCCATGCCCTGTTCCCTGCTGACCAGGATCAGTTCGGCGCCATAGGCGGACATCGCCCATTTGCGTTCGTCGCTGGAATTCTCCGGCATGATCAGGATCATCCGGTAACCCATGATCGCCGCCGCCATCGCCAGGGCGATGCCGGTATTGCCGGACGTCGCCTCGATCAACGTATCGCCGGGCTGGATATCGCCGCGCTGCTCAGCCAGCTGGATCATCGACAGGGCGGGACGGTCCTTGACCGAGCCGGCCGGGTTGTTGCCTTCCAGTTTCAACAGAATGGTATTGCCGGTCTCGCCCGCCATGCGCTGCAGCCGAACCAGGGGCGTATTGCCTATGCAGTCGGCAATGGTTGGAAACTCGCTATTCATCATTCATCCTTCAGGTGGAGCGGAGCCCGGATGCGCTGTCCGGCGGTGCGTTTTGCTCTATGATACCGGCAACAGGGAAAGGGATATACACATTGAACAAGCCAGGGCCCGCCGAACTTACAGCACGATCACGCCGCAATCTGGGCCTCAAGGCCAGGCTGTTGCTGATGACGCTCATCCCCACCGGGCTGATGGCCCTGGCGCTGGGCGGCCACTTCACCTGGCAGCAGATGCGCGAGGCGGAACAGCAGCTGTTGCAACGGGGCCTGATGACCATCGAATACCTGCAGCGACCCGCCGCCGACGCCCTGCTGGAAGGCGACATGGACCGCTTCGGCCAGTTGCTCGACGCCGCCCTCAACCATACCGATGTCCGCTCCCTGAGTCTGCATGATGTCGACATGCGGCCGTTGCAGCATCGCGGCCCGCTGATGTATCCGGCCGGCGAGCCGCTCACCGGCATCGACATGACCGCCGGTACCGGCCTGCAGATCCAGCGCGGCGGGCAGAGCAGCCGCTTTCTCATGCCGCTGCTGGCCGGCCCCGAGCTGAGCAACCGCCAGGCCCACCCGGAGATCGCGACAGACAGCCTGCTGGGCTGGCTGGAGGTGGAGCTGAGCCACGGCAATCTGTTGCTGCGCCGCTACCAGAGCCTGCTCGCAACCCTGGTGACCATCATTCTCGGCCTGGCCGTCACCGGCCTGGTGGAGACCATCATGGGGCGGCGCATCACCGACCCCATGGTGCGCATCAACGCAGCCATCCGGCAGATCAGCCAGGGGCATTTCGATATCCGCCTGGGCGAACAGGGCAGCCGCGAACTGGATGACCTGGCACTGGGCGTGAGCACCATGGCGCAGACCATGCAGAGCGCCCAGGGCGAGCTGCAGCAGAATATCGACCAGGCGACCGAGGACCTGCGCCAGACCCTGGAAACCATCGAGATCCAGAACATCGAACTGGACCTGGCACGCAAAACCGCCCAGGAAGCCAGCCGCATCAAGTCCGAATTCCTCGCCAACATGAGCCACGAGCTGCGCACCCCGCTGAATGGCATCCTCGGCTTCAGCAGTCTGCTGCAGCGCACCGAGATGAGCGGCCGCCAGCAGGAATACCTGTCGACCATCGAGAAATCCGCCGACAACCTGCTGGCGATCATCAACGAGATCCTGGACTTCTCCAAGATCGAGGCCGGCAAGCTGATTCTGGAAAACCTCTCGTTCAACCTGCGCGACCTGATCGATGACACTCTGACCATGCTCGCCCCCAGCGCCCATGACAAGGGCCTGGAGCTGGTGAGCATCATCTACCGTGACACCCCGCTGGGCCTGAGCGGCGACCCCATGCGGCTCAAGCAGATCCTCGCCAACCTGATCAGCAATGCCATCAAGTTCACCCATGAGGGCTCGGTCAGCGTGCGGGTCATGGCCGAACACCAGGACACCGATCAGGTACTGCTGCGCATCAGCGTCAACGACACCGGTATCGGCCTGTCGCCGACCCAGCAGAAATCCCTGTTCAAGGCCTTCAGCCAGGCGGACAACTCGATCTCCCGGCAAACCGGCGGTACCGGCCTGGGCCTGGTCATCTCCAAGCGGCTGGTCGAGCAGATGCATGGCGAGATCGGCCTGCGCAGCCAGCCGGGCGAAGGCTCGGAATTCTGGCTGACCCTGCGGCTGAACCGGTCCGCTCACGGCGAAGACGAATTGCCGGAGAAACCCCTGCTGGGCATGCGCGCCGCGCTGGTCGAGCCACAGCTGCTGAGCCGGCAGATGCTGTTGCACAGCCTGGAGGACCTCGGCCTGTCGGTACGCGTATTCGACAATCCCCAGGAGCTGCACGAGGCTCTCACCTCGCGCACCAATCGGGACGACTCGCTGCAACTGGCGCTGGTCAGCGTGCGGCATACCGCCACCGCACCGGGCGACACCCTGGAAATGGCCCGTCAATGGGCCGAATTCAGCATCTGCAAGACCATAGTGCTGACCGACACCACCGAGCATTATCCGCTGCTTGACCAGTTGCCGCGCTCCATGTGCCAGACAGTGTCCAAGCCGGTGTGCACCCGCAAGCTGTACCGCGCCGTGATGCACCTGCTGGGCGACGACCCGGTGACCACCGTGCCTGCGGTGCGCCCGCAGGTTTATGCGCTGCGGGTACTGTGCGTGGACGACAACCTGGCCAACCTCAAGCTGCTGGAGGCGTTCCTCACCGATATGGGCGTGGACACCCTGTTGGCGACCAGCGGCGAGGAAGCTCTGGAATTGCTGACCGAGCAGATGGTCGACCTGATCTTCATGGATGTGCAGATGCCCGGCATGGACGGTCGCCAGACCACCAGCGAGCTGCGGGTACGCGAAGACATCGCCGGCTTCGACCCGGTGCCCATAGTGGCCTTGACCGCCCACGCGCTGAACAGCGAACGCCGGCAGTTGCTGCAGTGCGGCATGAATGACTATCTGAGCAAGCCGATCACCACCGAACAGTTACGCCACAGCCTGAACAAGTGGACAGGCATGGCTCCGGCGCCCCCACTGCCGGTCCCGGCGCTACCCGCCGCCAATGCTCCCCCCCTTGCCGAGATGCCTGGCACCACCGAGCCGCAGCCGCAGCCGCAGCAACTGGCAGCGATCGATCGGGAAGAAGGTCTGCGACTGGCCGCTGGCAAGGCCGACCTGGCCGATGATCTGCTGCGGATGCTGTTGCAAGGTCTGCCAGATGACCACCGGACCATCAGCCAGGCACTGGAACAGGATCAGCAGACTGCCCTGTTGGACCGCATCCACAAACTGCACGGTGCCAGCCGCTATTGCGGCGTACCGGAATTGCGGGCGCGCTGCCAGGAGGCGGAAACACGGCTGAAGAAAGGCCAGGACAGCCGCGGCGCGGTCATCGCCGTGCTGGATGCCATCGACCGGCTGCGCGAAACGTCAGCCGGCTAGATGTCCCTGACCGGGCATCCCCAACTAGGCGCTCCCAACCGACCAG
>DXBL01000183.1 GCA_019116555.1 Candidatus Pseudomonas excrementavium | reverse complement strand
CTCAGGTCACCTGCCCGCATTCCGGGGTGTAGCGCACCTGCGCTACGCCTTGGCGGCTCTGGAATACTTCTATATCGCCGGTTAACTTCGCTCATCGAGCTGGTGCTCGACGCCCCCCCAGGGCAGGCTTGGTATTGGGGCTCCCGGGAGGTTCGAGCACCAGCTCGTACCAAGACTGGCCGACAGCAATGGTGTTACTGATTGGCTTCGCTCATGGAGTCGAGCACCAACCGGTCGCAAGCTGCGGTTTTATCTGCCTCGGGCATAGAAATGCGGGTTGTCCAGGCCCGGTTTGCCGTAGCGCAGCGGCTCGTGCTGCAGGGTCAGTAGCTGCCCACCGGCCGCCAGCAGTACCGCGTGACCGGCGGCGATATCCCATTCCATGGTACGGCCCAGGCGCGGGTACAGGTCCGCTTCACCGGCAGCCACCAGGCAGATCTTCAATGACGAACCGGCGCTTTTCAGCGAGCGCACCTGGCGCCCGGCAAGGAACACATCCAGCGCCTGGGCATCCCCATGGGAACGGCTGGCCACCACGTCCAATCCCTCGGGCGAGACTTCTCGACACTCGATTGGCTGGCGTACCCCAGCCTCCTCGATAAAGGCACCACACCCCCTGGCCCCGGCAAACAGCCGCCCCAGCGCCGGCGCCAGCACCACGCCCAGCACGGGCTCACCGGCCTCGATCAGGGCGATATTGACGGTGAACTCGCCGTTGCGGTTGATGAATTCCCGGGTGCCATCCAGCGGGTCCACCAGCCAGAAACGCTGACCCACCTCAGGTATATGCCCGGCAGCGGCAGCTTCCTCGGAAACCACCGGGATCCCCGGCGAGCATTGCGCCAGTGCCCCCAGAATCAGCGCCTCGGCTCGCTCGTCGGCCTCGGTTACCGGCGACGCATCCTCCTTGCCGCGCACCTCGAAGTCGGAGCGATACACCTGCATTACCTGCTCACCAGCGGCGCGGCTGATATCGATCACCTGCTCGAGTAACGCAGACATGACTTGGTTCATGGATTTCCCCTTTTCTTCTGGATTGGTCCAAACGGCCTATGCGCCGTTTTTTTCTAACCGCAAGAGTACAAGGGCCAACCCATTCACCAATCAGCAACTGGATGTTTAAAGGAGCGACCGTGTCACGTGGCCACCGCCTGCCCATCGAGCAGTTGAACAGCCTGCGTATCCAGGCCGTGAAGCTGCGCCTGGCGGGCAATACACTGAAAACCATCAGCGCCGCCACCGGGCTGTCCTCACCTACCATCATTGCCGCGCACAAGGCTTGGCAGAACGGCGGCTGGAACGCGGTACCCATCCGCGAGCGCGGGCGCAAGACCGGCGAGGGGCGGACGCTCAGCGCCGAACAGGAGTTGGAGGTATACCAGACGCTGGTCACCAGCACACCGCAGGCGCACCAGCTGCCATACCTGCTCTGGCAGCTCGACGCCATGCGGGCATTGATCCACCAGCAATACCAGATCACCCTGCCCGACCGCACCGCGGCACACTACCTGCAACGCTGGCGGTTGAATGCCGAACGCCCGGCCCAGCGCATCGCCAACGCGCCGGTCAGTGTCAAGCGCTGGCACCAGAGTACCTATCATCAGATCGTCGGCCAGGCCCGGGCGGAAGGCGGTGACATTTTCTGGGTCGACGACTTCGGTGCACCGGAGCCAGGGCAGAAACGGCGACATGGCGTATTGCGAGCCATGAGCAACCGCGGCAAGGTGCTCTGGCTGCCCTATGACGGCAGCCTGCGCGCACCGCATCTGGAGAGCTTCTTCGACCGCCTGCAGCGCAGCACCGGACGCAAGCTGTTCGCCCTGCTCTCGGGCATGCAATGGCAGCGGGCGGCCACCTTCAGCGCATGGGCCAGCCGCCGCACCGAACAACTGCAGCTGTTTCACCTGCCCGAAACCAGCGACATGCTGAGTGGTGCTCATGCCCTGGCCGAGGATATGCGCCACTTCCCGCGCGTTGCCGATACCGCCAACGCCGCGAGCGATACCAGCGCCGCCGCGCCGCCCGGCAGCCCCATGCTGTTCATGCTGCAACGCATGTTAAAACTTCAACTCGCGCATAAGGCAGAGAATCAGCCCCGATACGCTGAGCGTCGACAACAACAAAAGTCGAAGGAAAACGCTATGACGTTGACGCACCTGCAGAGACTGGAGGCCGAAAGCATCCAGGCCATGCGCGAAGTGGTGGCCGAGGCCGACAACCCGGTCATGCTGTATTCCATTGGCAAGGACAGCGCAGTGATGCTGCACCTGGCCATGAAGGCCTTCTACCCGGCCAAACCGCCGTTCCCCCTGCTGCATGTGGATACCACCTGGAAATTCCAGGACATGTATCGCTTCCGCGATCAGATGGTAGCCAGGCTGGGACTCGAGCTGATCAGCCACATCAACCCCGATGGGCTGGAAATGGGCATCAGTCCGTTCAAGCATGGCTCGCAGATCCATACCGACATCATGAAAACCGAGGGTCTGAAACAGGCGCTGGACAAGTACGGTTTCGATGTCGCCTTTGGTGGCGCCCGCCGCGACGAGGAGAAGTCCCGGGCCAAGGAACGTATCTTCTCCTTCCGCTCCGACCAGCACCGCTGGGATCCGAAGAACCAGCGCCCCGAGCTGTGGCATCTGTACAACGCCCGCAAGCACAAGGGCGAATCGATTCGCGTGTTCCCTCTGTCGAACTGGACCGAGTTGGATATCTGGCAATACATCCACCTGGAGAACATCCCCATCGTACCGCTGTACTTCTCCGCACCGCGCCCGGTGGTCGAGCGCGACGGCATGCTGATCATGGTCGATGACCAGCGCATGCCACTCAACCCCGGTGAAGTACCCATGGTCCGCAATGTACGTTTTCGCACCCTGGGCTGCTACCCGCTGACCGGCGCGGTGGAGTCGGACGCCGACACCCTGCCGAAGATCATTCAGGAAATGCTGCTGACCCGCACCTCCGAACGCCAGGGCCGCATGATCGATCATGACTCGGCGGCATCGATGGAGAAGAAAAAACAAGAGGGGTACTTCTGATGGCACACGTATCCAACCTGATTGCCGACGATATCGAGGGCTATCTCAAGGCCCACCAGCACAAGAGCCTGTTGCGTTTCATCACCTGCGGCAGCGTGGATGATGGCAAGAGCACGCTGATCGGGCGCTTGCTGTATGAGTCGAAAATGCTGTTCGAAGACCAGATGGAAGCGCTGGAGGCCGACTCGAAAAAGGTCGGCACCCAAGGCGGCGAACTGGACTTCGCGTTGCTGGTGGATGGCCTGGCCGCCGAGCGCGAGCAAGGCATCACCATCGATGTGGCCTACCGCTTCTTCTCTACTGACCGGCGCAAATTCATCGTCGCCGATACCCCTGGCCACGAGCAATACACCCGCAATATGGTCACCGGCGCCTCCACCGCCGACGTGGCTATCGTGATGATCGATGCCCGGCGCGGCGTGCTCACCCAGTCCCGGCGCCACAGCTTTCTGGCCTCGCTGATCGGTATTCGCAAGGTGGTGCTGGCGGTCAACAAG
>DXBL01000182.1 GCA_019116555.1 Candidatus Pseudomonas excrementavium | reverse complement strand
ATCGAAGCCTGGTTCAAACTCGACGCCGCTGAGTTGCTCGGCGAAGAAGCCGTCCAGTACGACAAGATCAGCGACACCCTGGACGTCTGGTTCGACTCCGGCACCACCCACTGGCACGTCATGCGCGGCTCGCACCCCATGGGGCATGAAGAAGGCCCGCGCGCTGATCTGTACCTGGAAGGTTCCGACCAGCACCGCGGCTGGTTCCACTCGTCCCTGCTGACCGCCTGCGCCATCGATGGCCATGCCCCGTACCGCGGCCTGCTGACTCATGGTTTCGTGGTCGACGAGAACGGCCGCAAGATGTCCAAATCCCTCGGTAATGTGGTCGCCCCGCAGGAAGTGAACGACAGCCTGGGCGCCGATATCCTGCGTCTGTGGGTGTCTTCCACCGACTACTCCGGCGAGATGGCGGTCTCCAAGCAGATCCTCCAGCGCAGTGCCGATGCCTATCGCCGCATCCGTAATACCACCCGCTTCCTGCTGTCGAACCTCAATGGCTTCGACCCGAAACAGCACGCGCTGGCCCCCGAGCAGATGCTCGACCTGGATCGCTGGGCGGTTGACCGCGCGCTGCTGCTGCAACAGGAAATCAGCGAAGCCTACGACACCTACAAATTCTGGAACGTCTACCAGAAGGTGCACAACTTCTGCGTGCAGGAACTGGGCGGCTTCTACCTGGATATCATCAAGGACCGTCAGTACACCACCGGTGCCGACAGCACCGCCCGGCGCTCCTGCCAGACCGCCATGTACCACATCGCCGAAGCGCTGGTGCGCTGGATCGCGCCGATCCTGGCGTTCACCGCCGAGGAAATCTGGCAATACCTGCCGGGCGAGCGCAACGAGTCGGTGATGCTCAATACCTGGTACGACGGCCTGACCGCGCTGCCGGCCGATGCCGAGCTGGACCGCGCTTTCTGGGAGCAGGTGCTGAACGTCAAGATTGCCGTGAACAAGGAACTGGAGAATCTGCGCAACGCCAAGGTGTTGGGCGGGAACCTGCAGGCAGAAGTCACCCTGTACGCGGATGATCAGGTCAGCGCCACGCTGAACAAGCTGGGCGACGAGCTGCGCTTTGTGCTCATCACCTCCGCCGCTCGTATCGCACCGCTGGCTGAAGCAGGGGAGAGTGCCGTCGAGACCGACGTACCTGGCCTCAAGCTCAGCATCGTCAAATCCGGCCATGGCAAGTGCGTGCGCTGCTGGCACTTCCTGCCGGACGTCGGCACCCACGCCAATCATCCGGACATCTGCGGCCGCTGCGTAACCAACATCGAAGGCCCAGGCGAGGTGCGCCAGCATGCCTGATCTGCGCCGCAGCGGGCTGGTCTGGTTGGGGCTCAGCGTACTGGTCATCGCCCTGGACCTGCTGAGCAAGTCGGTGGCGGAGTCCAGCCTGAACCTGTACCAGCAGGTGCCGGTGATCGACGGGCTGTTCAGCTTCACCCTGGCCTATAATACCGGGGCCGCGTTCAGCTTCCTGTCGGATGCCGGCGGCTGGCAGCGCTGGTTCTTCATCGCCATCGCCGTGGGCGTGAGCGTCATGCTGCTGGTCTGGCTATCGCGGCTGGCGCGGGAAAAATGGCTGGAAGCACTGGCCCTGGCATTGATTCTGGGCGGCGCACTGGGCAACCTGTACGACCGCATCGTGCATGGCCATGTGGTGGATTTTATCCTGGTGCACTGGCAGCAGAGCTGGTTCTTTCCGGCTTTCAATATTGCCGATAGCGCGATTACGGTGGGCGCGGTGTTGATGATTCTGGATATGTTCCGGCCGAAGAAGGGAAGGGCGGCGGGGTAAGCGCTCAACCCCCCCTCTCCCCCGGCCCCCGCTTCCGCGCCCCGGCCCTTCGCAGAGCTCAGGGCGCTCAGGCGGGCGAAGCAGTGCTTCGCTTATTCCGCCTTCGCCCCGCGAGGGGAGAGGGGTGACTGGGGTGAACCTTCTCATACTCCTGACACACCGGCATCAGACAAACCACTCATTACGCACCATGCACGGCCCGCCCCCTCTCCCCTCGCGGGAGAGGGTTGGGGAGAGGGGGAATCAAGCCCCACCAAGCAAAAACGAGACCCAACACATGACCGACATCCAACGCATATCCCAGAACACCGAAGTCACCCTGCACTTCACCCTGAAACTCCCCAGCGGTGATGTGGTTGACTCCACCGTCGGCAAGAAGCCCGCCACCTTCAAGGTCGGCGATGGCAGCCTGCTGCCCGGCTTTGAACAAGCCCTGTTCGGCCTCAAGGCCGGCGACCAGCGCAGCTTCGAGATAGAGCCCGAGCGTGGTTTCGGTCCGGGCAACGTGCAGAATATCCAGACCGTGCCCCGCGACCAGTTCAATGAAATGGAACTGGAGCCGGGCCTGCTGGTCATCTTCAAGGATGCCGCGGGGGGCGAGATGCCCGGTGTGGTGAAGGCAATTCACGACAGCTTCGTGGAAGTGGACTTCAACCACCCGCTGGCCGGCAAGATCATCACCTTCGAGGTGGAAATCATCGAGGTAAAGGCGGCCTGAGCTGCCAATCAGCCATGACTCAATCGAGGCTTCCCATGCAGATCAAATTGGCCAACCCGCGCGGCTTCTGTGCCGGTGTCGACCGCGCCATTGAAATCGTCAACCGCGCGCTGGAAGTGTTCGGCCCGCCGATCTATGTGCGTCATGAAGTGGTGCACAACAAGTTCGTCGTCGAAGATCTGCGCAACCGTGGCGCGATCTTTGTCGATGAGCTGAACGAGATCCCTGATGACGTCATCGTCATCTTCAGTGCCCACGGCGTGTCCAAGGCCGTGCGTGATGACGCCGACGCCCGTGGCCTGAAGGTGTTCGACGCCACCTGTCCGCTGGTGACCAAGGTGCATATGGAAGTGGTGCGCTACAGCCGTGATGGCCGTGAATGCGTCCTTATCGGCCATGCCGGACACCCGGAAGTGGAAGGCACCATGGGGCAGTACGATGACAGCAATGGTGGCGCCATCTACCTGGTGGAAAACGAAGAGGATGTTGCCCGCCTGCAGGTGAAAGACCCAACCCGCCTGGCCTTCGTTACCCAGACCACCCTGTCCATGGATGACACCGCCCGGGTCATCGACGCGTTGCGTACGCACTTCCCGGCTATCGAAGGCCCACGCAAGGATGATATCTGCTACGCCACCCAGAACCGCCAGGATGCAGTCAAGCAACTGGCCGGCGAATGTGATCTGGTGCTGGTCGTCGGCAGCCCCAACAGCTCCAACTCCAATCGTCTGCGCGAATTGTCCGACCGCATGGGCACACCCGCCTACCTGATCGACGGCGCCGACGAAATCCGCCCGGAATGGTTGGATGGCGTTACCAACATCGGCGTCACCGCCGGCGCCTCCGCGCCCGATGTGCTGGTACAACAGGTCATTCAACACCTGCGCGACAGCGGCGCCACCGGCGTGCAGGAACTGGACGGCCGGGAAGAAAACATCGTCTTCAGCATGCCCAAGGAACTACGGGTAGTAGAGATTACCTGACGTCGATTTTCGGGTTGTCGCGCACCTGAGCGGCGACAGGGGCGGTTAATGGCGAGGCCTCAGGCGTAGCACCGGTGCGCTAGCCTCGGCATTCAGCTCCAGAGCTGCCGTATCCCCGCTACGCCCTGTGCCCCGGCCTCGAAGGCCTCCGGCAGATCCTCGGCCGACAATCCACCCAGCAAATACACCGGCATCGTCACCGAATCAATCAACTCCCCCGCGCGCTCCCAGCCCAGGGGCTGGGCATCGGGATGACTGGCGGTGGGGTTGATAGGGGACAGCGTCACAAAATCGACCCCAAGATCGGTTGCCATCTTCAACTCCTCTGCATTGTGGCAGGAGGCGGCGAGCAGGGATCTGGGGGGCAGAGAGTCCGGCTTGCAGGAATCTTGTGGATGCCACCGCGGCGAGGGCGCCGCTCCTGCCTGAGAACCGGCAACGACCTCCTGTAGGAGGCCCGCCCCCGGGCCGAGGGTTCCCGCAGCCTGCACCTGGGTATGCCTGTTCCACATCTCACGCAACTGTCGACTGGTCAAATGCCAACCCGCACCCGGCCATTCAGGTGGCACATCGCCCTTCATCATCCACAGGAAATCACCACCAAACCTTTCCAGCACGCACTGTGCCACTGCCTGATAGGCGACTTCGTTCATCCCGGTCTGCCGCAACTGCACCAGCCGAATACCAGCCTCGCGGGCACGTTCCAACCCGGCAAACAACTCGGCCTCGTCAGCCACATCCGGCGTAATCAGATATTGCTCCGGCAACTGCGCCGCCCGCACAATAGGCGCATTGGCAGCAGGAAACGCATAGTCATCCAGTTCAGCAGCACTCACCCAGCGCACCGGCTGCCCCTCGGCTCCGTGCGCTTCGCCCTCAAACCCGGTCACCAGCCACACATCCAGCCGCACCGACTTGTCTGGATAATCATGGCGAATATCCAACAGCGGCCGCGCCTGGGTCACGGTAACACCCAGCTCTTCCAGCAGCTCCCGACCCAGACCGTCACGGCGGGTCTCGCCTTCCTCGACCTTGCCCCCGGGAAACTCCCACAACCCTCCCTGATGGGCATGGTCAGGACGCTTGGCGATGAGAATACGGTTCTGCGCGTCACGGATGACGGCAGCGATGACATGGATGCGGCGCATGGGTTTCTCGGAGCTGGTGAAGCGGGCCTACCCGCGAAGTTATCTGGACCATCGCGGCCAAGGCCGCTCCCACAAAAAAGCGTGTGATAGGTGCAAACTACTGCTTGGGGAAGTCTTCAGAAAACAGATCCTGCTCCAGCTCATCACCGGGAATCACATGCTCCTCCGCCGCCCAGGCACCCAGATCGATCAGGCGGCAGCGGGGTGAGCAGAACGGGCGGTCCGGAAAGCTTTCGTCCCAGGTAACGGGGGCCTTGCAGGTGGGGCATTCAACGGTGGTGGTCATGGCTTGGCTCCTGTACTCAGCGCCAGGTAGAACTGGTGCAATTGATCAACCTGGCGGTGCAGTGCCGCCAGGTCCTGGTCGTTGGTGATGACGTCATCGGCGTGACGCAAACGGTCTTCACGCTGTGCCTGGGCCTGGAGAATGGCGCGCACCTGCTCCTCCGGCACCTGGTCGCGGGCGGTGGTACGGGCAATCTGCAGCGCCTCGGGCACGTCCACTACCAGTACTCGCCGGGTCATCTGATACTGCCCTGACTCCACCAGCAGCGGCGACACCAGCAGCGCATAGGGCGACTCGGCAGAAGCCAGATCGCTGACAATTTCTTCCCGGATCAAAGGATGCAGCAATTGCTCCAGCCAGCGGCGTTCATCCGCCACCTGAAACACCCGCTCGCGCAGTGCCGCCCTGTTCAATGAACCATCCGCCTGCAGCGCCGCATCACCGAAGCGATCGACAATCTGCCGCAGTGCCGGGCGTCCCGGCTCCACCACTACCCGCGACTTGATATCGGCATCCACCACATGAATGTCATGCGCCTCAGCAAACCGCGCCGCCGCCGCG
>DXBL01000181.1 GCA_019116555.1 Candidatus Pseudomonas excrementavium | reverse complement strand
TCGCAGAAGGGGTTCATGGACATCTTGACGTTGGCGAGGTCGACACCGCTGTTGTCCGCCTTGACGCGAACCTTGACGTTGTAGTCAACGACCCGCTTAACCGCTACTAGTACCTTCATGGTTACCTCGTTCTTGTCGCGTAACTGCAGGCGAAGCCTGTCTTGAAAAGTGACTGCGCAATCAATTATAGTCACAAAAGGACTAAAGTGTGCTTTTCGTAAAGCCCCTTATCATGCCGAGGGTCTGACGGTGGGTCAATAGCCATACAGCAAAAGTCGTATTGAAAAAACGGCTGCTTTACATCTTTACACTGGTGTGACGAGGCGTGATTGATATAATGCGCCGCTATGTATTCACGGAAGATCTCAAGATAAAGCGATTTTCGATTCGGCCGATGAGTTAGGAGATAAAAATAGTGGAACGCGAATTCATGGAGTTCGATGTCGTCATCGTGGGAGCGGGCCCTGCTGGTCTGTCTGCCGCCTGCCGCATCAAACAGCAAGCAGCAGACGCTGGTCAGGAGATCAGTGTCTGTGTCGTGGAGAAAGGCTCGGAAGTGGGTGCCCACATCCTGTCCGGTGCGGTGTTCGAACCCCGCGCCCTGGAAGAACTGTTTCCCGACTGGAAAGAACTTGGCGCTCCGCTGAACACGCCGGTCAAGCGTGACGACATCTACATGCTGACCAGCGAAGAGAAGTCCACCAAGCTGCCTGACCTCTTCGTGCCGAAGACCATGCACAACGAAGGCAACTACATCATCTCCCTGGGCAATCTGTGCCGCTGGCTGGCCCAGCAGGCCGAGAACCTGGGCGTTGAAGTCTACCCGGGCTTTGCTGCCCAGGAAGCGCTGATCGACGAGAACGGTGTGGTTCGCGGTATTCTGACCGGCGACCTGGGGGTCGATCGCGAAGGCAATCCGAAGGACGGTTTCTATACCCCCGGTATGGAGTTGCGCGCCAAGTACACCCTGTTCGCCGAAGGCTGCCGTGGCCATATCGGCAAGCAGTTGATCAAGCGCTACGACCTTGCCTCCGACGCCGACGCTCAGCACTACGGCATTGGCATCAAGGAAATCTGGGATATCGATCCGGCCAAGCACGAGCAAGGCCTGGTGGTACACACCGCCGGCTGGCCGCTGGACATCACCGGCAACGAGAATACCGGTGGCTCCTTCCTTTACCACATCGAGAACAACCAGATTGTCGTGGGTCTGATCATTGATCTGTCCTACAGCAACCCGCACCTGTCGCCGTTCGATGAGTTCCAGCGTTACAAGCACCACCCGGTGATCAAGCAGTATCTGGAAGGCGGCAAGCGCGTTTCCTACGGTGCCCGTGCGATCTGCAAGGGCGGTCTGAACTCGCTGCCGAAGATGGTCTTCCCCGGTGGTGCACTGATCGGTTGCGACCTGGGCACGCTGAACTTCGCCAAGATCAAGGGCAGCCACACTGCCATGAAGTCCGGCATGCTCGCTGCTGAT
The DNA here is from genome assembly GCA_019116555.1 of Candidatus Pseudomonas excrementavium. Lineage (GTDB taxonomy): Bacteria > Pseudomonadota > Gammaproteobacteria > Pseudomonadales > Pseudomonadaceae > Halopseudomonas > Halopseudomonas excrementavium. The sequence goes on along the minus strand of DXBL01000181.1, from coordinate 14,905 downwards.
GCGGTAGTAGAAGCGCTGAAGGCCGGCCGCGAAGGCGGCGACGAGCTGACCAATTACGTGGACAGTTTCAAGGCCAGCTGGCTGTATGACGAGCTGTTCCGCTCGCGCAACTTCGGCCCGGCGATCCACAAGTTCGGCGCCCTGCTCGGCGGTGCGTTCAACTATGTCGACCAGAACTGGTTCGGCGGCAAGATCCCGGTCACCCTGCACGACAACAAGCCGGACCACGCGCAACTGAAGAAAGCATCGGAAGCGCCGAAGATCGCCTATCCGAAGCCCGATGGCGTGATCAGCTTCGACAAGCTGTCCTCGGTGTTCCTGTCCAATACCAACCATGAGGAAGACCAGCCGGTCCACCTGCAGTTGAAGGACCCGAGCATTCCGATCGAGCAGAACCTCCCGTTGTACGACGAGCCGGCGCAGCGCTATTGCCCGGCTGGCGTGTACGAGGTGGTGAGCAATGATGATGGCAGCAAGCGCTTCCAGATCAACGCCCAGAACTGCGTACACTGCAAGACCTGCGACATTAAGGACCCGGCCCAGAATATCAACTGGGTGGCTCCGGAAGGTACTGGCGGACCGAACTACCCCAATATGTAAGGTTCGCTGACTGTATCTGGTTCAGGCACAGCAAAAAGCCCCGACAGAGTGATCTGCCGGGGCTTTTTTGTGGTTGTCATGGATGGGCGTCCTGCGGACGCCATCGCGGCGCCTCGCCGCGAAGCTGGCCGCCAGGCCAGCCAGAGCCTGCGCTGCCCTTTCAGGCCGCCACGATGGGTATCAGCCCCGGCCCACGCGGGTTCGACGGCAACGGCGGCAGACCATGCAGCGCCCGGGCGCGCTGGCAGTCCGGGCTGTCCTGCCCATTTTCACCGTGATAGGGAAACTCGCGGCAGGTGCTCGAGCGCTTTTCATAGATGCTGCAACGCACACCCTGCCCCACATCGCCCATCAGCGCCACACACCGCGGCGAGGGCTGGTTGGTACCCTGCATGCAGCTCAGGTGGGGCGTGACCTGCTCGGTCAGACGTTGCGGCACCAATCCGCCGGGCACGTCATCGGTCTCGCCCCAATAGAAGGAAACTCTGAAGGTGGAACAACAGGCACCGCAGTCCAGGCAGGGTGAAAACTCGCTCATCGCATGGCATTCCTCATTCGTTTTTCGGAAGGGATTTTTACGCCTGTTACCCAGCTTTCCACAAGTAGGCAGAAGAAAAAAACTTGCCGGTACTGTGGCAGCCCCTTGCCCTGCCCCGCTGCATTCACGTTACTATCGAGGGACTGTTTCCCCGCCAACCTGGAGAACCCGATGGCCGATTCACCCGTTGTTGCCGGTATGGACCTGAACCGAATGGACCGCATTGCCGAACATCTGGAAAACAACTACCTCGCGCCCGGCAAGCTGCCCTGCGCGGCAACCCTGGTGGCCCGTCACGGTCAGGTGGTCTGGCAGCGGACCCAGGGGTTGATGGATGTCGAACGGGCCAGGCCAGCCAGCGACGACACGCTGTATCGCATCTACTCGATGACCAAGCCGATCACTTCCATTGCGCTGATGCAGCTGTACGAGCAGGGTCGTTTCCTGCTGGATGACCCGGTGCACAAGTACATTCCGTCCTGGCGCAACCTGCAGGTGTACAAGTCCGGCATCCATCCGCAATTCATCACCACACCGCCCGCGCGGCCGATGACCATTCGCGATCTGCTGACCCATCAGGCGGGCCTGAGCTATGGCTTCTCCTGCCGCACGAATATCGACGCCGCCTACCGTGAACTCAGGCTGGACGGTCATTCCGGGCTGACCCTGGAAGGACTGATCGACGAGCTGTCCCGCCTGCCCCTGGAGTTCTCCCCGGGCAGCGCCTGGAACTATTCCCTGGCAACGGATGTGTGCGGCTATCTGGTCCAGCTGTTGTCCGGGAGGCCCCTGGATGACTATTTCGCAGCCCATATACTGCAACCGCTGGGCATGCAGGACACCTTCTTTACCGTGCCTGCGGACAAAGTGTCCCGCTTTGCCGCCTGCTACCAATATCAGGAAGGCGATACCTTCAGTCTGCAGGATGATCCGCAAACGTCCCATTTCACCCGACGCCATGGTTATCTTTCAGGTGGCGGCGGATTGATTTCCACCTTGGGCGATTACTACCGTTTCGCCCAGGCGCTGGCCAATGGCGGCGAGCTGGATGGCGCACGCATCATCGGTCGCAAGACGCTGGAGTTCATGCGCCTCAATCATCTGCCGGGCAATGCCGACCTGCCCTCCGTCTCCACCGGCGGCTTCAGTGAAACGCCCTACGAGGGTTCGGGTTTCGGCCTCGGCTTTGCGGTGAAGACCGATATAGCCAAATCCCAGACCATCGGCTCGCCCGGGGAATACGGTTGGGGCGGCATGGCTGGAACGACCTTCTTCATCGACCCGGTAGAGGACCTGATGGTGATTTTCATGACCCAGTTGATCCCCTCCTCCAGTTACCCGGTCCGCCAGGAGCTGCGGGCGCTGGTCAACGCCGCCCTGGTTGACTGATTTTCACCGGAAAGCCTGCCGGGGGGCTGATAAAAACGTCGGATAAGGGTATAACGGCGCAATGAAAATACCCCCGAGAATTCAACCCCTGGTTGACGATGGTCTGGTCGACGAAGTCATCCGCCCATTGATGAGCGGCAAGGAAGCTGCGGTCTATGTCGTGCGCTGCGGTGATGCGACCCGCTGCGCCAAGGTGTACAAGGAAGCGGACAAGCGCAGCTTCAAGCAGGCCGCGCTGTATCAGGAAGGCCGCAAGGTACGTAACTCCCGGCGCGCACGGGCGATGGAAAAAGGCTCGAGGTTCGGGCGGGAGCAGCAGGAAAGCATCTGGCAGAACGCCGAAGTGGATGCGCTGTACCGGCTCGCCGCGGCTGGCGTCCGGGTGCCCAAGCCCTACGGCTGTTTTGACGGCGTGCTGCTGATGGAGCTGGTGACCGACGAGGAAGGTCTGGTGGCCCCGCGCCTGAACGACGTTTCCATGTCTGCCGAACAGGCCCTCGAAGACCACGCGCTGATGATGGAGTTCGTCAAGCGCATGCTCTGCGAAGGGCTGGTGCATGGCGACCTGTCGGAGTTCAATGTGCTGGTCGACGAGTATGGCCCGGTGATTATCGACCTGCCCCAGGCAGTGGATGCAGCCGCCAACAACAATGCCTTCGCCATGCTGCAGCGAGACGTTACCAACATGTCGCTCTACTATGGCCAGTACGCCCCCGAGCTGCTGGATACGCGCTACGCCAGTGAAATGTGGGCGCTCTACGAGGAAGGCAAGCTGACGCCGGACACACCACTCACCGGGCAATTTGCCGAAAGCGACGAGGCCGCGGATGTCGATTCGGTAGTTGCCGAGATCAAGGCGGCCATGGCCGAGGAAGAAGAGCGTATTCAGCGCATCATGAACGCCGATCAGGAATAGACCGGATCAATCCTCGACCCGCCCCCGCAGCGCCTTGATCTTGCCGCGCTGGGTCTTGCTGTCCATGCGCCGCTTCTGCGAGCTTTTGGTGGCCTTGGTCGGGCGTCGCGGCTTTTCCACCACAGTGGCCTCCTGGATCAGTTGCACCAGTCGTGCAATGGCATCGTCCCGGTTCTTTTCCTGAGTGCGATGCTGCTGCGCCTTGATTACCACCACCCCTTCCTTGCTGATGCGCTGGTCCTTGAACTGCAGCAGCCGTTCCTTGTAGAAATCCGGCAGGCTCGAGGCCTGGATGTCAAAGCGCAGATGGATGGCGCTGGAGACCTTGTTGACGTTCTGCCCGCCCGCACCTTGTGCGCGAATGGCAGTGAACTCCAGTTCGTTCTCGTCCAGCGCGACGGTCGGTGATAGCTGGATCATCCGGATACACCCGCCGCGTCACGGCATTGGAGCTGGTTTGCCGAGCTGCCGGCATCGTGCAGGAAGCGCACTATCCAGCGCATCATCAGCAGGCTGTCCGGTTCGGCACTCAGTGATGCCAGGCCAGCCCGCAGGCGCGCCGGCGGCAATGTCTTTTCGCGCAGCTGCATCAGATCCCGGCAATACCCCTTGCAGAACTCGGGGTGCCCCTGCACGCTGAGAAAGCTGTCGCCGTACTGGATCAGGTAATACGGGCAGAATTCGCTGCTGGCCAACACCTCGGCCTGCGGTGGCAGGATCACCACTTGGTCCTGATGGCTGACCAGCAGATCCAGATGGGCCTGGAAGGGCTCCATCCACGGCTTGCGCTCGATAACCTGATTGAATGACATGCCCACGCCCCAGCCCTTTTCCGATTGCCGAACCGTGCCGCCCAGTGCACGGGCCATCAGCTGGTGGCCGAAACAGATGCCAACCAGGGGGACTTTCTGCTCCCAGAGGGTGCGCACGAATTCGCACAATGCCTCGATCCAGGGCAAACCGTCGTTGACCCCGAACTTGCTGCCGGTGATCAGCCAGGCATCGCATTCGGTGGCGCTATCGGGCAGTTGGCCATCCAGCACCCGGTACACCGGCAATTCGCAGTCGGGTAACAGCTCCTGCAACAGCGTGGCGAACATCTGTGGATAGTTGCCGTACTGCGTCTGCAGGCTTTGCTTCACATCATCACATTGCAGAATACCGATCTTCACATGTCACCTCATCGAAAGAATATGGCGCGGAGCGCGTCATTGCCTCCGTCCCGGCGCAGGGCAATGCAATGGCCATGCCGCTTATTCCCAGCCCGGCACACCCTGGCGGATCAGTGCCGAAAAGTCAGGCGCCGTATCCGCCGCCTGGGCCTGCCGGGTAATCTGGCCACGGCGTTGCAGCTCCGCCAGGGGCAGACCGGGGACCATGCCGCCCACCTCATGAACATAGGCCGGCAGATACCCGGTCAGCAACAGTCGGTGATCCAGCGGCAGGCCATCGACGATCTTCTTCATCATCGAATACACGATGGTAGTGCAGTTGCCGGTCACCGTATGGTAGAAACGCGGATGCTCGGCCAGCTGATTGGCCTGCACCACGAAGGAGCGAAACAGCTCACGCGCATCAGCCGGGCCGAGGTTGATGCGGTAGAGCTCGAGCTCTTCATTGCGCACATTGCTGCGCACCCGCACGATGTCGCGCTCATCGGCAGCAATGATGCTCAACTCGAACTGCTTGAAGAAGCCTCCCAGCTCGGAGAAGGTCTCATGCTTCTCACGGCGGATCTCCACCGAGAACGCCACATGCTCGCCATCGCTGAAACCGAATGACACCAGAACGTGAGAAATGGCCGCCAGCCCCCAATTGGAGGTGAACATATCCACCGAACGCAGGCGGGACAGATCGTATACGCGGCTTTCCCAGCCTATGTCGTAATCGTGCTGGCTGCGCCAGTGGAAGTTGCGCACGTTATCCAGCCTGACCTGGCGGCCATCGACTACGCCCGTGGTGGTATGGGCCAGGTCATCGGCCCAGTCCCGTTGATTGCTCGGCTCGATCGTGCCCCACCAGACCAGCAGCAGGGCGAACAGCGCGATGTACACCAGCAGGCTCTGCCACCAACTGCCCCCCAACCAGAGCCAGTACAGCAGCGCCACCAGCCCCAGCAACCACAGCAACGGCAATCCGTAGCGCCCCATCCCGCCACCCGGCGCCTGAAACCACAGCGCCAGCACAGCCCACAGGCTGCTGAGAATCATCAGGAAGGTGACCAGCGACAGCAGAACGATCCGGAACATGCGAAGCCTGCAAGGAAAATTTCGCCCATCCTACGTCAAACGCGGCTGGCAATGAAACGGGAGCAACCCCTAAAGCTGCCCCTCGATCGGCAGCCAGCCGAGAAACCAGGCAGCAGTGCGGCGGAAGCGGCTGGCATGGGGCTCCCGGTCCCAACTCTCTCCCGCTGACTCCCACCGCAGTTGATCGTTGGCGTCGAGTTTCAGCTCGAAGGCGAACTCATCGGAAGTCCAGTGGCGAAACAAACCGGCCAGGGCCTGCGCCAGCTCGGGTTGGTGCACCAGTACCCCCGCCTCGGTATTCAGCACGATGGAACGCGGGTCGAGGTTGACCGACCCGACGAAGACCTTTTCCCGGTCGAAGACGAAGGCCTTGGCATGCAGGCTGGCCTGGGATTCGCCGAGGAAGGTGCTGGTGCGCTCCTGGGTCGACTGGCGCTGGAGCTCCCAGATCCGCACTCCGCCCTCGAGCAGCGGCTTGCGGTAGCTGGCATAGCCGCTGTGCACGGCAAGCACGTCGGTGGTGGCCAGGGAGTTGGTCAGCACCTGCACATCCACGCCGTGTTCCACCATGTCGATCAGGAAGACTTCTCCGCGCGACCCGGGAATGAAATAGGCCGACATCAACAGCAGCTCCTTTTCACTGTCCCGGGCGTGGCCGACCAGCTTGCGCGCCAATATCGGCACCTGATTGGTAGCATGCTGCGGGTCGGCCTTGGTCGGTGGGTCCGACAGCCATTGCGCGGTGCCCCAATGCCAGGCGATGCGATCATCATGCAGCGCCTGGTTGAATGGCGATTCGGCTACCGCCTGCAGGTAGGCGCTGCCGTTGTGGCGTTCGCGCAAGGCTTCAAGCTGGGTGCGCAGTTTGACACTGGCATCTTTGCCGGGGCGGCGAAACAGGCTTTCCACCGGCACTGATTCGTTCGCGTTCCAGTAATCATCGAAGCTGCGCATCACGTCCCGGGTAATGCGGCCCATGCCGAGAATGTCGATATCCTGAAAGTCCATGGCACTGAGGGAGAAATATTCGTCACCGATATTGCGCCCGCCGGTGATGAACATCTGGCTGTCCACCACCATCAGCTTGTTGTGCATGCGGTAGTTGATGCGGCCGAATTCGCCGATCTTGCTGAAGTACTTCAATACCCGGCCACGCAGGGTCACCGGGTTGAACAGCCGTACTTCGATGTTGGGATGATGGTTGAGCGTGGCGACGTCGAAGTCGCGCAGGCCGCTGCCGATGTCATCGAGCAGCAACCGCACCCGCACACCGCGGTCGGCGGCGCTGAGCAGACGCTCGGCAATCAGCCCGCCGGTCACGTCCCCACGGTAGATGTAATACTGCAGATCCAGACTGCGCTCGGCCCGATCGATCATCGCCAGGCGTGCAGCCAGGGCATCGGTACCGGTTTGCACCAGGGTAAAGCCGGACAGCCCGACGCTGTTGTCGGGTTGGTGGGCACGCACGTAACGCCCGATCTCGGAGTCGAAATCGGGCTTCACTGCAACACTCGGGGGCAAGTGGCGTTCCGGCAGGGAGCTGGCGCACCCCGCAAGCATCACCACCATCAAGATCAATAACGCCCGGAAACCTGTATTCACCCCTGCCCGCCCTGCTCGTTTGTGACAGAAGCAGTCTAGCAGCGAGCCGGCTTCGAGGGTTAATTCGTTACCAATGGCGCGGCCGCCGCGTAGCTGCCGCACAGGCTGTCGCGCAGGTGGTCCTGTTCTGCGGCCTCCAGTGCGTCGTTGACCTGGAGTGCCTGGCAGACTTCGCGGTCATAGCCATCCCAGGCCTGAGCCGTCGCACCGGCGGCGACCAGTTGCTCGATAACATCCGCACTCGCATTGCCGGCGGCCAGCAACAAAGCGGTCTGTCGACCCAGCCCAGCTGTGCGTCGTTCCGGTCCGCCGACACCCCTGGCCGGGTGCAACTGGGTCTGCCCATGCACGTTGGCACCATGGGCCAGCAGCAGGCGCACGCTGTCGGCCTGATTGTGCTCGGCGGCGCTCATCAGCGCGGTCTTGCCCCAGCGGTTGCGTTGATCGGCGACGAAACCGGCATCAAGCAACAACTGCAGATTATCGGGGCGCAGAACCGCTGCCATCACCGCCGGCGAGTCATCGGGGCCGAGACCACGGCGCGGGCCGAGGGCATCGGTTTCGTAGGCGATGAAATCCCGCACCACTGGCGCCGGCGCGTTATTCAGCAGCACGCTGTGCAGCGTGGCAAACTGCCGACCGCGTTCCAGATCGCCCGGAACGGGGGCCATGGCATAGCGCGGGTTATAGCTGGCATGGGCGGCCAGCGGCAGCGTCACCGGCTGGGCCGGTGGAGCGAGATTCTCCATGGTACGGGCCAGGGTTTCATGCAGCAGCAGATCGGCCGCGGCGTGCGCCTGCGCATCGTTCAGCCCCTGACCGAGGAACATCTGCTGCAGCTCCTGCCAGGCTGGCTGCAGCATCGGCATCACCCATCGATAAGTCTGCTTGTTGGTCAGGTTGCGCTCGGACCAGTCGAACAGCGCCTCCAGCGCCTGGTCCTGGCGCTGGCGCAGCGCGGCTTCCCGCCCATGCCGCTGCAGCGCGTCAGTTCCCAGTAGCGGCAGATTGAGCAGCGTCCACTGCGCTTCCTTCCACGCCTGGAAGCGGTCGCGGCGCTCGTGCTGAGCCATCGCCGGCAGCGGATCACCGGCGATGTCATTGAGCCCGGTTGCCAGCCGGGAATAGGCCGGCAACCCGGCCAGGGTGTTGGTCCGCGGTGGCGTCAGGTAGGTCTGATACAGACACAGCCGTTGCAGGGTCGAGCCATCGAGCCGATACAACCCGGCGTAGGCTGATTCGCCCCGCGCCGCCGGGGAATAGAAGCCCCAGGTTTCATTGACCAGCACGTAAGTGCGCTCGCCCCGGCGAAACACATCGATAGCCCCGTAATCGCCGGTCTGCGATGAAGCCGCGTGGGCGCGCCCGCCATAGTTGGGCTGCTCGGCGATCCAGAATGGCAGAGTCGCATCATCCAGCAGCGGCTGGCCATTGACGCTGAGGCCGCGGGCACGGGTCTGGTAGCCGGCGTAGAGTCCGGCGTTGTACAGCTCGACGCGCACCTGATGACCGTCGACATTCACCTGCGGCGCCTGGGCGTGACTGCCGGCAAGCAGCGTGACGCCTGCCAGGCGCGCCGGTGACGGCATGCCATGGCGGCGCAGATCCCGATTGAGTTCGGTGCCGGTCTGCTCGCAGATACCGGCATCACGGTTGTCCACCAGGCGGTACTCGGCATAGCTGGCCAGAGCATGGATGTCACTGCCGGCGGCTGGTGAAGATGATGGCCAGTTTTCCAGCGCTTGACGCCGCTGCTGATACAACCCGATCAGACAACGGCGCAGCCGCTCGTCGGGCTCGGTGGTTCCAGTAGCGGCGCACTGCTCGCCTCGGCTCAGCAACCATTGCCGATGGTTGGCCGCCAGCAGCAGGCTGCCAACCGGGTCCAGTTCCTGCTGCAGCCGGTGCTGCTCCAGTACCAATGCCTTGTCCATCTCGGCCAAGGCATCATCGGCGCAGATCTGGCGATGCACCGCCGGCAAGGCACCCGTGCAATCGAAGCTGGCCCGGGTCTGCTGCAATGCCGGGCGGGCCTTGGGTGTGGTGTCGACCGGCGGCTTCGGCGGCACCGGGGCGGCACAGCCACCCAGCAGCGCTGCGGCAACCAGGATGCAAGAAAAACGTGTTGTTACCGGCATGATCTCAGTCCTTCCCTGCAATGGTGTCATTTGATGAAGATCGCGGTGCCATAGATGACATACTTCTCGGCTCCCTGATTGGGTGGTGGCGGGAATGGGCCGGCGCCGCGCACGGCTTGTTCGGCGGCAGCGTCGAGCAATTCATCGCCACAGCGATCGATTTCGTAACTCAACATATGGCCATTGGCGTCCACGGTGATTTCGTAGGGGATGTAACACTGACGCTTGAAGTCATTGGGATCACCCTTGTAGCCAGGTGGCGGCTTGTATACCGATCCTTCCGGACGCTGCAGGCGTGCCGTGACCCGCCCCTTGACCGTATCGGCATAGCCGGAGGGCACCGGCCGCCCCCGGGCCACCGCTGCAGGTTCCACTGGCGCGGCGGCCGGCGCGGCCCAATCCTGGTTGGCGCCGAAGGAGTGCACTGGCGGCCCACTGGGCTTCGGGGCCGCCGGCGGTACCGGCGCCGGTTTTCGCACTACAGCCGGGGGCTGGGGCGCCGGCTCCGGCGCCGGCTCAACGACTGGTTCTGGCTCGGGTTCTGGCTCGGGTTCTGGTTCTGGTTCTGGCTCAGGAGCCGGTTCGGGCTCCGGCTCCACCGGCGATACCAGCTCGATAGCAACCACCTGGGGCTGCGGCACCATCGGATGACTGAATCGACTACCCATGAGCCAGAACACCAGCGCCCCATGCAATAGAATGGACAGCCCAATCACCAGCAAGCGTATCGGCCAGACCTGCTGCGGGTTTCCGCGGTGGGCTTGCATCAGGGCACCAGCTCTTCCGCGGCCACCAGACTGATGCGCGGGTAGCCGGATTTCTGCAATTGATTCATTACCCGCATCAAGGTGCCGTAATCCACGGCCTGATCGCCGCGCAGGAATAACCGGGTATCCAGTCGCTGCCCCGTTTCGCCATGGGTCGCGGCGCCCAGTTCCTCGAATGTCACCAGTTGCTCCTGCACAAACAGGCGACCATCGGCCTGCACGCTGATATACACCGGGTCGGCCGGCGGCGTATTCGGCGCCGCTGCATTACTGGGCAGGTCCACCGGCACATCCACGGTGGCCAGCGGCGCCGCCACCATGAAGATGATCAGTAGCACCAGCATCACGTCGACAAACGGGGTGATGTTCATCTCGGCATTCTGCTGGTAACTGTGACGTTTCACCGTCGGTCCGGAATCAAGATGGATGGCCATGATCAGCGGGCCTCATCCATCTGCCGGGACACGGTGGCCAGCAACTCGGCACAGAAATTGTCCAGCGTGCCGACGAAGCCGTTGATATCGCGGGCAAACTTGTTGAAGATCATCACCGCCGGTATGGCGGCGAACAGGCCCAGCGCCGTGGCCAGCAGCGCCTCGGCAATGCCGGGGGCAACCACCGCCAGGCTCGCGGTCTTCATGGTGGCGATGCCGGCGAAGCTATTGAGAATCCCCCAGACCGTACCGAACAGGCCAATGAAAGGCGCTGTCGCCCCGATGGTCGCCAGCACGCCCATCATGGTCCCGAGCCGGGACAGGTCCCCTTCCTGCACGATGCTTGCGCTCAGCGACATGCGTTGCAGCAAGCGGTTGATCTGCTCAGCGGTGACGTTGCTGCCGCGGTGATGACCAAAATGCCTGAGTTCAGCCTGGGCCGCCTGCCAGATGCGACCGACTGCACTGCCATTGGCCCGCTCCGTCATCTGGGCAGTGTCGCCGCTGCGAAAGGCGTTGATGAACGCTCGGTTACGCCGTCTGGCGGCAGAGAATGCCCAGAGCTTCTCGAACAGGATCGCCCAGGTCAGCAGCGAGCAGAACAGCAGAAATACCATGACCGACTTCACGACCAGGTCGGCCTGCACGAACATCTCACGCACACCGAAGCGTTCGCCGGCTGCTCCGGCGAAGGGGCCGCTGGTAACGACGTCTGCCGAGGCGGCACTGTTGTCCGCCTGTTGCAGCGGAGGGTTCACTGGTGTGGTGGGCGCCTGGGCCAATGCCAGGCCGCCGGTCAGACCGGCAATCCCCAGCAGCGCCAACAGACTCATCAGCCGCAGTTTTGCCTGCCAGCCACCCACCCGCGATCGAAGCATGTTGATTTCCATATGAACCTCGTTTTGTTGTTATTGGTTGTCGTCGAAGCCGGAGATATCCGGATTCGGGGGAGCAAGAATGGCCTGCAATGTCGTGACATAACGGCTGAAGGCAGTGCGGCCCTGGGTGCTGAGGCAAACCTGGGTACGGGGCTTGCGGCCGGCGAAATCCTTCTTGACCAGCACGTAACCCGCAGTCTCCAGGGTAGTGAGGTGCGCACCGAGGTTGCCATCGGTAGCCTCGACGATGCTGCGCAACGCCACGAATTCAAGCCACTGCCCCGCATCCAGCGTGTTCAGGGCCGCCATCACCTTCAGCCGGACCGGCTGGTGAATGATCTCATCCGGCGTCTGCATCACACAGCCCTGAGCCAGAGGCCGGAGACGATCAAGGTGCCCCCACAGGCGAGCGTCATCCAAGGCCAGAAAACCGGCAGCAGCAAGACATAACCGCCAAGACATAAACCACCGAGCAGTAACCCGATGACCAGGTAGCGCGGGCGCAACTGGATGCCGCGCAGAATGTACAGGGCCGCCAACAGCATGGGCGCGAGCATGGCACCCTGCTCGGGTGTGAGCGGCCAGAAAATGATGTTGAGGGCCAGACAGAACAGCAGAATGGTTCCGATGACTGCAAGGTAACGCCAGGCGACGCGGCCACCATCGGCGCCGGTACGGCTCGCCAGCCAGGTGCCGATGGCCGTGGTGAGGGAGACGACACCGGCCCAGATGGGAATCAGCTGGTCACGAAAGCAGGCGGTGAGCGCAAACCCGACGACATAGGCCAGGCCCCACAGCAACAGTTGGCCGGATTCGGCCTGGTAGTCCTGGAAGCCGGCGGCGCGATGCCGGATCAAGGCGATCTCATGCAGCGCTTGGGCGGCCTCTTCAGCGGTAGTGGTCATACCGAAGTCTCGTTGTTGTTGTTCTGCAAAGTACTCTATGTCGCAGAGCGCACATAATCAATAACCGTCTCTCTGTGATCCTATAAAACAATGTGACCTGCCTCACAATTACCAGTGATTCCCATCAGGCTGAACTCACTGGCCAAGCGGCACTCTATCTTGAAGACCGAACCGGAACGGAAGCTGGTAATACTCATTCGATTCCAAACTCGTAGAGGGGCTGCCGTCATTCGTTGCATCCTCCTGCGTATTGCTCAGGAGTATGAATGTCGCCATCGCCCGCCTCTCGCCCATCGACACCAGCCTGGCTGGTCTGTCTCGGCGCCTTGGCCGTTACACTCTACGGCTGCGGCGACAACGAAGAGCCCGCCCCACCGCCGCCACGCATCGTCATGGTGGCACCGGCCCAGCCAGCCCATCCGCAGCCGCAGACCCTGCATTTTGCGGGTGTGGTGGAAAGCGTCACCACTACCCAATTGGCCTTTCAGGTCGGCGGGCGGGTCAAGCGCATGCTGGTGGATGAAGGCACCCGGGTAACCCGGGGCCAGACGCTGGCCAGACTGGATACCACCGATTACCAGTTGCAACTTCGTGATGCCACGGCGCGGCAGAAGCAATTACAGGCTGACCTCGAGCGCAAGCGCCGGCTGCTGGCCGAAGGCATACTCGCCCCTGCCGCCATCGAGCCGCTGGAGGCGGCACTGGTCTCGGCGCAGGTGGCCCGCGACAGCGCCGCACGGCAGATCGGCTACGGTGAGCTGACAGCGCCCTTCGATGGCGTGGTAGCTCAGCGCCTGGTCGAGCCAGATATGGTGGTGGACGCCGGTACCCCCATCCTGCGCATGCAGGACAACCAGCACATCGAAGTCAGCATCGACCTGCCGGAATTTGCGGCGCTGTCGGTGCCACTGGGTCCGGACCTGCAGGCCGAAGGGCAACTGGTGCTGGCCGACGACGTGCGGCTGCCGCTGACCTACCGCGAGCACAGTACCCAGCCTCGCGAAGGGGCGCGCACCTACCGGCTGGTGCTGCGCGGCACGCCGCCAGCGGACTACAACCTGTTGCCCGGCATGGCGATGCGCGTGAGCCTGCAGCGCCCGGCCCCGCCTGCCCCGGACGACAGTTATCTGGTGCCGCTTTCCGCGTTGCAGGCCGGCGCGGATGACGAGCACTATCTCTGGCTCGCCGTGGACGATCAGGCCCGCCGTCAGTCGGTGCGATTGCACGGCATCGAAGCCGACCAGGCCCGGGTATCCGGCCCGCTGGCAGCCGACTCGGTCGTGGTGGTGGCCGGCGGCAGCAAGCTCTCCGATGGCCAGCCGATAAAAACCAGACGGCGGGACTGACATGGATTTTGCCCGTTACGCCATCTGCAAGCCGGTCAACACCTGGATCCTGATTCTCACCCTGCTGGTCGGCGGCTGCGTGGCCTTCTTCGAGATCGGCCGCCTGGAAGACCCCGAGTTCACCATCAAGCAGGCGGTGATCAATGTGCCCTATCCTGGCGCCACGGCCCTGGAGGTAGAGCAACAGGTGACCGAGCCGCTGGAGAGCGCCATCCAGCGACTGACCGAGGTGAAGGAGATTCGCTCCCGCTCCATGGACGGCCTGGCTGAAATCCGCGTCGAGATCCAGGATCGCTACACCGGCGACGCACTGCTGCAGATCTGGGATGACCTGCGCAACAAGGTTGGCGACGCCCAGGCTGAGCTGCCACCGGGCGCGGGGCCGGCCATGGTAGATGATGATTTCGGCGATGTGTACGGCATCTTCTATGCCCTGACCGGAGAAGGCCTGACCCCGCGGGAGCTGTATGAACTGGCCAAGGAACTGCGCCGCGGATTGCTGACCGCCGAGGAAGTGGGCAAGGTCGAGATCACCGGCGAGCAGACCGAGCAGGTCCTGATTGATATCGACCAGGCGCAACTGGCGGCGCTGCGCATTGCACCGGAGGAGATCATGGCCGCGCTGGCCGATGCCGATGCTGCGGTGGATGCCGGCGGTGTGCAGGCCGGTGAGCTTTTCCTACGCCTGCAACCCAGCGGCGCATTCGATTCCCTGGAGACCCTGCGCGCGCTCCCGGTTGGCCAGGGCGCTCAGAGTATTCCGTTGGGTTCCATCGCCCGCATCCACCGCAGCTACGAGGAGCGGCCCCGGCAGATCATCCGCCATAACGGCCAGCCGACGATTACCCTCGGCATCAGCGGAATCTCAGGGAGTAATATCGTCCAGGTGGGCGACGTGGTCGCGGCCCGGTTGCAGGAGATGCAGCATCGCATGCCGCTGGGCGCTGAATTGCATCCGCTGTATGAACAACACCAGGTCGTCAACGATGCGGTGAACAGCTTCGCCCTGAATGTTCTGGTATCGGTGTTGATCGTCGTTGCAATATTGTGCCTTGCGATGGGATTACGCGCCGGCGCCATCATGGGTGCGGTGCTGTTCCTGACCGTCGCCGGCACACTGCTGCTTATGTGGCTGTTCAGCAT